>JANNQH010000545.1:0-2046 GCA_031400655.1 Deltaproteobacteria bacterium
CGAGCGCATCGTGCCCGTCCTCCCGCAGCAGGCTGGCCGCCCCTATAACCACCGTCCCGACGGCGGCCTGCTGACCCCCCGCACCCTCGAGCTCGAGCGCGAGATCATCGAGGTCCGCTACGAGCTGGCCCGCCAGTATGCACGCCTCAACCACCTGAATCGCGTCGTCGTCGATCCGGCCGACGCCTGGATCGGCCTCGTCTCCTCGGGCATCACCTATCGCGAGGTGCGCGAGGCGCTCGCACGGCTCGGGCTCGCGACGGATGCACAGATCGCCGCCTGCGGCATTCGGGTGCTCAAGATGAACATGCCGATGCCCTTCGAGCCGGAGACGGTGCGGGCCTTCGCGAAGGGACTCTCCGAGGTCTTCGTACTCGAGGAAAAGCGGCCCGGCCTCGAGTCGCTCGTGAAGGACGCGCTCTATAACATGGTCGAGCGGCCCGTTGTCGTCGGTCGCTTCGACGAGCGGGGCGCGAAGCTCGTCCCGGGCCACGGCGCCCTCGATGCCGATCTCCTGATCCCGAGCCTGCGAGCTCGTCTCGAGCCGCGGCTGCGGGATCGCCTCGCGCCGGGACGCCCGAGCGGCGGCGAAGCCTTCGCCGCGACGCCGCTACCGGTCGCCCGCAAGCCTTTCTTCTGCTCGGGCTGTCCACACAACCGGAGCACCGAGGTTCCGAAAGGCTCTCTCGTCGGCGCAGGCATCGGCTGCCACACGATGGCGCTGCTGATGGACACCCAGCGGGTCGGAGACATCGGCGGCCTCGGCTGCATGGGCAACGAGGGCATCCAGTGGATCGGGATGTCGGATTTTCTCGAGCGCCAGCATTTCTTCCAGAACCTCGGAGACGGGACCTATTTTCATTCTGGGCAGCTCGCGATCCAGGCGTCGGTCGCCGCCGGTGTGAACGTCACCTACAAGCTCCTCTACAACGGTGCCGTCGCGATGACGGGAGGCCAGCATCCGGAGGGTCAGCTGCCGGTCTCGGCGGTAGCGGCCGTCCTGAAGAGTCAGGGCGTCGCGCAGATCCTGATCACGACCGAAGACGTTGAGCGTTATGCGGACGTCTTGCTGCCGCCGGGCGTCGAGGTCTGGGGCCGGGATCGACTGATCGAGGCCCAGGAGCGCCTCGCGAAAGTTTCGGGCACGACGGTCCTGATCCACGATCAGGCCTGCGCCGCCGAATCCCGGCGCGCGCGCAAGCGCGGTCGCGTCGCGACGCCGCGGCAACGGGTCGTCATCAATCACCGCCTGTGCGAGGGCTGCGGCGATTGCGGGCGCGTCAGCAATTGCCTCTCGGTCGAGCCGGTGATGACGCCCTTCGGCCGCAAGACGGCAATCGATCAGACGAGCTGCAACCTCGATTACTCGTGCCTCGAGGGCGATTGCCCGTCGTTCATGACCGTGATGCTCCCCGCTTCGACGAAGTCCAGCGATCCGACCGCGCGCGAGGGCGCCGAGTCCGGGTCCGCGAAGCAGCCGCGACGCGCCTTTCCGATGCCGCCGGAGACGTTCCCGCTGATCACTCGCCTCGTGCCCGAGGACGATTTCGCGATGCGCGTGACCGGCATCGGGGGCACCGGCGTCGTCACCGTCGCGCAGGTGCTCGGCACCGCTGCGATGCTCGATGGCTTCCACGTCCGCGGTCTCGATCAGATCGGGCTCTCGCAGAAGGCGGGCCCCGTCGTGAGCGATCTGCGTCTGTCGCGGAGCGCGCCGACGGCAACCAGCCGGATCGGCGAAGGACAGGCGGATCTGCTGCTCGCCTTCGATCAGCTGGTGGCCGCTTCCGAAAAGGGTCTGCTCACCGCGGACCGCGACCGCACGACCGTCGTCGGCTCGACCAGCGCGACGCCGACCGGCGACATGATTACCCACCCCGAGATCGCAATGCCGACTGCCGAGCGCCTGATCAAGCGCATCGCCGATGCGACGCGCAGCCAGGCGGGCTTCTGGGCCGACGCTGCGGTGATCACCCAGGATCTCTTCGGCTCGACCACGACCGCCAATTTCTTTGTCGTCGGAATGGCGGTCCAGGCGGGCTGTCT
>JANNQH010000546.1:0-5404 GCA_031400655.1 Deltaproteobacteria bacterium
GCGTAGGGGCGCTCCGCGCCGAGGCGCCGGATGTCGACGTCGTGACCCGTGTCGGACGCATGGCCGACGAGCGGGACGTCACGCATTTCAAGAATCTGGCGCGGGGGGCGGGGACGGTTTCGGGCAAATCCTAGGCGGAACTAGCCACGACCGAAGATCCGGTGAAGCCAGCCGCGTCGTTCGCCGACCGTCGGCGCCTTCGTTTCCAGCCGATCGATGGTCGGCCGGAGCCCCTGCAGGAGGCCCGACACCGGCGGCCGTGCCTCGGCCGCCTCGAGCAGGAGGCCTAGCGCCTGGTCGAACGCCAGGTCGAGGAGCGCCGGTGCCGAATCGTCCCGAATCGCTCCCAGGGTCGGAGCAGTCTCCTCCATGCGCGCTTCTGGATAGACGATGAACGCAGGGGACTCGACCTCGCGCCGAGCGCGTGCTCCGAACGACTGCCTGAGCACTTGCGGCAGAAGCTCTGCCCGCATCTTTTCGAGCGCACGGCAGAGCCGCATGCGGGTCGCCCCTTCCTTGATCCCGAAGGTCGCCGCCAGCTCGGGATAGCCGAGACCGTGGACATAACGAAGCACGACGAGCGCCCGCTCCGTCTCCTCGAGCGCGTCGAGCGCGCGCCCGACCTGCTCGCGATCCCCCATCAGATCGATGAGGATGGGCCGCTCGTCGGGCTGCGCCTCGGCGTCGGCGTCCTCGTCGCGGATCCACGCGCTGCCCGCTGCCCGGCGGTGATGATCGATGCAGACGTTTCGCACAATGGTGAAGAGCCAGGTGCGCAGCGTCGACTCGCCGCGAAACCCGGACAGCCCGGCGAGAGCGCGACCGAAGACCTCCTGCGCCAGGTCCTCGGCGATCACGTGATCAGCGACCAGATTCGCGCAGCGGCCGAGCACCTCGCTCCCGTAGCCGGTCACGAGCTGCTCGGCGGCCAGGCGGATATCGCCCGACGCGATCAGGGACTTGATGGACTGCTCGAGATCCGGTTGGGGCACAGCCCTACGGTAGACGAGCCGTGCGCGGTTTCGTCACCGGCTTTTTCTTCGCTCGAGAAAGTGCCTGGAGTACCGGGCGTTTGCGGAGCGCCGAGAAAAGAGCTGTGACACCCGTCCGCGCCCCTCGTCCAACTCCTCGACGGGGCCAAATGGCTGGCCCGACGAGGGAGACAGACATGGATGTTAGGATCGAGCAGGACGAGCTCGTCTTCGGGAACGACGGGCTGCGGGTGAGCTTCCAGCGGACCTTGCGGATTCCCGACGACGGCAAGCGGTATCCCCTTCCGCCAGGCCTGGGCAGCTTTCCGATCCGCCGGGTCGAAGACTACGCCGCTCGGGTCCCGAGCGACTGGCGCGCGCACGGCGGCGTATTCCTCCCGATGTACCAGCGCGAGGCGATGTGGCTCTCCTTCCGGGGAAGATCCTGGAAGCCGCGAGCCGTGAAGGTCGCCATCGGCAAGGTTTGCGCGATCACAGGGCTCCCCTGGTCGAACGACCTGCGAGCCGATCCACAGGACTATCTCGTGACGCCGCCCCAGCCCTGGCTCGACGGGATCTGCGTCGGCCGAGGCGAGATCCGCCAGTTCGTCGCGATGCCATTGGGCCTCGGCTACACGGTCGAGGGCCAGGTGACCGGCGAGGAGACCCACGGCGGTCTCCAGCTCCGCGTCTTCGAGGCGCGACCGGGCCTGTTTCGAGAGCCGGAAGTCGCATACCGCGCGGCGACGGACGAGGTGTCGCTCTGCTTCTCGATGTCGTCGCCCCCCGCCGCGAGCCCATCTAACGACCTCAAAGCCGGCTCGATGGGGCTCGCTGCAGGCGGTCGCATGCGACAGAAGCTCTATCCCGACCCGCACGGGCTCGAGACCTGGGATCCAGCGAGCGCCGGCCGCGTCTTCGTCCACCTCGTCAACAGCGCGCTCTGGCGCGAGATCACGGGCGAAGAGCCGCCGACGACTCCGATCACTTCGAGAAGTTATGCGAATGCCGGCCTGCCCTGGTTCGAGCTCTACGACGAGGGCCATGAAACCCTCGATTCCCAGCCGATCCTCGCCGGAGTCAAGGGCACCGCGGCGATCGATCAGGAGAAAAGCTCACGGCCCCTCGTCGACGACAAGTCCGTGGAACCCTGGCCGCTGCGGAAGCTGTGGCGTCGGGTGCGGAAGAGCCGGGTGCACGACGGGATCTGGTGACGGCGAGAATCACGCCACGGCCAGCTCGATTGAATGCGCCGCGCTGTAACGTCCCTCGAAGATCACGCCTTCGATTTCGACCATCCCTCAATCGAGAGCCATCAGCCCTCAATCGAGAGCCATCAGCCCTCGATCGAAAGCGACCGGTTCGGACAGTACTTGACCGCCGCCTCGACCCTGGCGCGGAGCGACTCGTCGGGCTCGGCGATGATCAGCTCGGCGTGGTCGTAACGGCCGGGCTCCGAGACGATTCGGAAGACCTCCGGCGCCTCTTCGATGCATACCCCGTGGCCCTGGCAGAGCTGGAGATCGATCTTGATGCGCATGGCACCCTCCCCGACCGCCGCGCCGCCTAGCGCCGCCGCCGATAGCGAACCCGGCACGGATCCGAGGGCCGCAGGATCAGCGACGGCATCACGTCCGTGATGTCTTCCGGCCGCCCCACGAGCTCGAAGTCGTAACGCGAGAGCATCGCGCACATGACCGACTTGATCTGCAGGATCGCGAAGGCGTTGCCGACGCACTTGCGCATGCCACCCCCGAACGGAATGAACGCGAACGGATTGTCCGGCAGCTTGCGATGCGGGTCGAATCGCTCGGGATCCGGGAAGACCTCGGGAACGCGATGGGCCACGTAGGGGGAGCAGACGACCGTATCGCCGACCCGGAACGTGTAGTCCTTGAACGTGAAGGGCTGCATGACCTGGCGTGCCAGCACGCAGAGCGGAGGATGCAGCCGCAGGGTCTCGAAGATGAAGCTCTCGAGCTTCGGGATCTCGCGCAGAGACGCGTACGAGAGATCGCCGTCACTCTTGTAGATCCCGTCCACCTCGGCCATCAGCTCGGCTGCGTACTGCGGGTTGCGGGCGAACTCGACGAGGGTCCACGAGGAGGTATTCGAGCTCGTATGAAAGCCACCGAACATGATCCAGACGACCATGCCCGGGATCAGATCCTCGGCGAGCTTCGTCCCGTCGTCGTAGGTCGAGTTCATGAACGTGTCGATCATGTCGTTGTACTGCCGACCCGTCCGGCGGCGCTCTCTCACCTCGTCGAGAACGAGCTCCTGCAGCCGGGCCCGAGCACGATCGCGCCGCTTCAGGATGTCGCCCGAGCCGTACGGATCGAGCATCGCCTCGGGCGCGACCGCGCCCTCGAGCTCGTGATAGAGCGCGCCGAACTCGTCCGTCAGCTTCGCTCGGAAATCGCTTCCCATCAGCGAATGCGTCGAGGTTCGCAGCACCAGGGCCTGAAAGACCTCGAGCACGTCGATCTCGCCGGAATCGCCCCAATCCGCGATCCAGTCCTCGACCTCCTTGGCGATGATGTCGGCATAGCCCTTCATCTTCGCGGCGCGCATCGCCGTCGCCATCAGCTTCGTCTGCTGGCGCTCGACCTCGAAGGTCGCCCCGTACTGGATCCCCTGACCGAAGACCGGGACCATGTATTGATAGGCGGCCGCCGCCGAGAGCACGGTCGGATCCGGCGCCCGGAAGACCGCCTCCTGCGCTGCGGGCCCCGTCATCAGGATGTTGCGCTGGCCCGCAAGATCGAAGGCCGCCACCTCGCCGCACTCCTTCCACGCACGCAGCAGGAAGAACGCGGGATGGCCCATGAACTCCTCGTAGTGGCCCGTCTCCGGCTTCGCACCGGAAACCAGCTTCGGCTCGACTCGGGTCGTCGGATTCGACATCGGGGGACTCCTTCGAGAGGGGGAGACTTACGGAAGATCCGGAATTGAGCTTGACCGATTTAGTTGACCACGTCAAGCTTCTGGAAACCACCCGCACGAGGGGCGCCCGAAAGCCGATGTCGAGGCAGAAGAATCTCCTCCGGATCGAGGCCGCGATGGTCGAGCTTGGCCGCATGACCCGGAGCGGGCGCGCCGACCGACTGCGCTGCGAGCGCGCCGGCGTCGAGGTGACGGGCGCGGCGCAACGTCTCATCTACTACCTGATGGAGAACGGCCCGATGCGGCTCTCCGAGCTGGCGCGCCGGACGGAGACCGATCCCGGCATCCTGACGCGGCAGGTCAACGCCCTCGAAAAGCAGGGCATCGTCGAACGCCGGCCCGATCCGACGGATCGCCGTGCGGCCTTCGTGCAGATGTCGCCCAAGGGCCGCCGGATCGCGCAGCGGCTTCGCGAGGTGCAGGACGAGGTCCTCGGCGGCCAGCTCGCGGGCTGGACCGCGAGCGACCTCGAGCGGGCCGGGAGCCTGATGGAGCAGCTGATCCGGGACGTGCGACCGAAGTGGGAGGGGGACGCGGAGGGTCAGGGCTGAAGTTGGGGACGCGGCTCAAGCCGCCCCGAAATCCAACACCGACCGAGCCACCGTCCCCGACTTCATCAAGGCGAATGCCCGGTTCACGTCCTCGAGCCCCATCCGCTGGGACACGAGATTCGAGAGATCGAGCCTCCCGGCCAGGAAGAGATCGACGAGCTTCGGCATGTGCTCCCGAAAGTTCGTGCTGCCGTACATGCAGCCGATCATCTTTTTCTCCGCGAGGAAGGCCGGCCCGGGAATGCTGATCTCCGAGCCGAGCGGCATCATGCCGACGATGCAGGCCGTGCCCCCGCTGCGGATCATGTCGAAGGCCTGGCGGGCGGCGTTGGTGTTGCCGATCGCCTCGAACGCGTACTCGGCGCCGAGGCCGCCCGTCAGCTCGACGACACGCGCGACCGGATCGCCGTCCTTGGCGTTGATCGTGTCCGTCGCGCCGAAGCGGCGCGCCATCTCGAGCTTCGCCGGCACCACGTCGATCGCGATGATGCGCGAGGCGCCCGCGAGCCGACAGCCCTGGATCACGTTGAGGCCGATGCCGCCGCAACCGATCACGGCCGTGACGGCGCCGCCCGGGACCTTCGCCGTATAAAGCGCCGCTCCGACGCCCGTCATGACGCCGCAGCCGACCAACGCTGCCTCCGCCATCGGCATCTCGTCCGGCACTTTCACGACGCCGGACTCGTGGGTGACCATGTACTCCGCGAAGGAGCCGACGTTTGCCATCTGGAGCACGGGCTTGCCGCGCCGCGTGAGACGACCCATGGCGGACGCGCCGATCATCGCGTCGTTGCAGAGATGCCCCTGCCCGCGCATGCAGAAATAACATTTCCCGCAGAACGGCTTGAACGACATGATCACCTTGTCGCCCGGCTTCACGTAGCTGACGCCCTCGCCGATCTTCTCGACGACGCCCGCCGCCTCGTGGCCGAGGAC
>JANNQH010000547.1:0-10179 GCA_031400655.1 Deltaproteobacteria bacterium
CCGCGCGAGCGGGCGCAGGCGAGGGCCGCGAGCGCATGTCGGAGCGGGATCTGGGGAACGCCGGCCTTCGCGAGGCGCTCGATCTGGGCCTCGGACCCGATCTCCGAGCGACGCTCCGATTGGAGCGCTGACTGTCGCTCCGACTGAAAAGAGCCGCGAGCGCGCGGACCGGCATGAGCTGCGAGCGCCGCCGCCGCTGTCGTCACGACGAGGGCGAGATGGGCGAGCAACCGGACGAGGGTCGGGCGGACGGCGTGCAGGATCTCTCCCTCCCTTTCCTCTTTCTTCTTATTTGAGCGGTTCTAGCGAGTTTCCGGCTCGCCTTCGAGGGGCATGGCCCGGGCTCGCTGCTTTTTTACTCTGCTAGTTTCGCTTTGACGGGTGTGGTTGCCGTGATACGGGTCACGATCCACCCGTTGCGCGGCATCCGTTCGCGATGCGCTCGGCACGGCCACAGACCGGATTCAGGATCCATCGACGCGTATCCCGCCTGGCTTGACTCGACTTCATCGGTCGTGCCGGGCGACACGAGCATGCCCTGCCTCCGGCCGTGCATAATGGGGGCAACAATTCGGAATCAGGGGGGAGAGATGCCTGTGAACCGCGTGAAGGTGGCCATTCTGCTCGTGCTTCTCCTTTTTGTGGGGAACGCGCGGCGCGCGGTTGCCGACGACGAGCGCTTCGACGAGGTCGAGCTCCTGCGTCTGCGGATCGAGAATCTCATGACCGACGCCGAGGCTCGAATCTTCGGCGCGGACGTCGCCACACGGCGGACGCTCCAGGCCTTCTACGAGCGGCGCGGATTTCGACGGGCCTGGACCTCACCCGAGGCGAGCGAAGGCTTATTGAAGGCGGTGCGCGCGAGCGCCGGCGACGGCCTCGACCCTGCCGACTATCTGCTGCCCGAGCTCGAGCGGGCGCGGGCGGAGGTCTCGGCGGGCGGCGCGCCCCTCGAGGCCGTGATCGACTTCGACATCCTCCAGACCGACGCCCTGGCACGCCTCCTCTACCACCTCGTCTTCGGCAAGCTGACCCCGAAATCCTTCGACCCCCACTGGAACTTCACCCGCAAGATCGGGGATCAGGGTCCCGCCGCCTTCCTCGACGGCATCCTGGAGTCGGGCCAGGTCTTCGAGCGGATCGAGGCCGAGAAGCCGGAATACGAGCTCTATCTCGGCCTCCGCAAGGAGCTGGCGCGCCAGCGCGAGCGGGCCGCGACGCCTGAGCCGCCGCCGATCCCCGCTGGCCCCACTCTCGAGCGGGGCGCCCGCGGTCCGCGCGTCGCTCTGCTGCGCGCGCGGCTCGGCCTGTCGGGCGAAGGGGACGAGTTCGACGACGCGCTGGTCGAGGGCGTGAAGCGATTGCAGGCGAGGCACGGGCTCGACACCGATGGCGCGGTGGGTCCGGCGACGCTGGCCGCTGTGAACATGACGACGGCCGAACGGATCCAGCAGATCCGCGTGAACCTCGAACGCATGCGCTGGTATCTCCACGACCTCGACCCCACCTTCGTGTTCGTGAACCTGGCGGGCTACCAGGTCTACTATTTCCGGGATTCGAAGCTCGTCTGGTCCTCGCCGGTGATCATCGGCAAGCCCTATCGCGCGACGCCGCTATTCCGCTCGGAAATGACCTACCTCGTCCTGAATCCGACCTGGACAGTGCCGCCGACCATCCTCGCGCAGGACATGCTCCCCGCGCAGCGGCGCAATCACGCATACCTCGACCGCAAGGGGATCCGGGTCGTCGATCGCAATGGACGCGTGGTGTCGAGCGGTTCGGTCGACTGGTCGAAGGCTCGCCCGGGGAATTTCCCGTATCAGCTGGTCCAGGGACCGGGCCCCGACAACGCGCTCGGGCAGGTCAAATTCATGTTTCCGAACTCCTACTCGATCTATCTCCACGACACGCCGTCCCGCGCGCTCTTCGAGAAGAGCGAGCGCGCCTTCAGCTCGGGCTGCATCCGCGTGAAGAATCCGCTCGAGCTCGCGGCCCTGCTGCTCGAGGACCAGAGCGGCTGGGATCGGGCCGCGATCGACGCCGCGGTCGCGCAGGGCAAGACCCGCACGCTGAAGCTGTCGAAGCCGGTGCCGGTCCTGCTCACCTACTTCACGGCGTGGGTCGATCGCGAGGGGACGCTACAGCTTCGGCGCGACGTCTACGGCCGCGACGAAAAGGTCTGGCGCGGTATCGAGGCGGACTTCAGCGTTCGACGCTGACGCCGTGGCGTCAGCGCGCAGGGCGGCGGACCAGCGAGGAGATGCGCTCGGGAATCAGGCGCAGGATGTCGTCGATCGCTTCGATTCGCAGGGCCCACGCCGTCGCCCCATACGCGATCACGCCGGCCGGCACGCAAACCGCCAGCACGACCCAATCGCCGAGTCCGGCCCGGACGAGCGCGAACTCGAGCACCCACACCGTGACGCCCATCGTCAGCGTCGCCGCAATCACCTTCTCGAGCGCACGCCAGATCGCGATCAGCTCGAGATCGACGAGTCGCAACGCGAGCCAGAACGCAGCGACCGAAATGGGCAGCATGACGATCGAGAAGGCGCTGGTGACACCGATGATGCCCCACTGCACGCCCACGAAAAAGCTCGTCAGGATCGTGCTCGTGTAGATCACGCTCCACCAGAAGCGCAGCGCGGCGTTTCCCGTCGCGAGGAAGATCTGGCCGGGGGTGGCCCCGATCGACTGGAGCGCACCGAGGGGCGCGAGGATCTGCACGAGCGGGATCACGGGCTCCCACTGCTCTCCCAACACGACCCGCACGAACGGACCCGCGACGACGCCGAGGCCCGCCATCATCGGAAACGTGATGAGCGCAATCGCTGAATTCGCGCGCAGGAAAACCCGGCCGAGCTCGGCTCGGCTGTCCTGCAGCCGCGAGAAAGCGGGGAACAGGACGCTGATCAGGATCCCGGTGACGACCTCCAGCGGATACATGTAGAAACGGTAGGCGTAGTCGTAGAGGCCGAGATCTCCGATACCGAGGGACTTGCCGATGATCAGGCGATCCGTGTTGCGGATGAAGTACTGCAGGGCATTGAAGCCGAGCACACTGCTGCTGAACCCGATGACACCCGCCAGCTCGACACGATCGAAGCCGAGGCGAACCTTCCACGGCGAGAAGATCAGCAGCAGCAGGCTGCGCACGGCCGTCGCGGCCAGATTCGGGACGACCAGCGCCCACACCCCATAGCCGGCCACCGCCAGCCCGACGCCGCCGACCGAAGCGACCACCAGCGCGACGAGATCGATCGCCACGAGCCGCGCAAAGCGAAGCTCACGCTGGAGCAGGCCCTCCGGAACCATGCCGATCGACGAGAGGGCGAAGGTCGCCGACATCGCCATCAAGACGTTCGCGACCGAGGGCTCGCCGTAGAACCGCGCGATCCCACCCGACGCGAGAGCGAGCGTGATGAACAACACGCCGCCGGTCGCCAAACCGAGCGTCGTCAGGCTTCGCAGCAGCGCTTCCGTGATCGACTTGCGCTGGACGATCACGGCTCCGGCGCCGAGCGTCGCGAGGAGCGTGCCGAGGGCCGTGAACACCGACGCCATCGTCTGCAGGCCGAAATCATGGGGCGTGAGAAGCCGCGCCAGAACGATCGTCACCGACAATCGGACGACCTGCGTGATCGCTTGTCCAGCGCCCACCCAGCGCACGCTGTCGACGACGCGACCGGAACCGCCCGCCGCGCCATCCACTGCGACAGTCGACATCAGGAGCGCCGCAATGCGCGTGAAGCCGACGCGCAGGCAGCCATTTCGGAGTCGTCTTCAGCGGCCGCGAGCGCCGACAGGAAGGCTTCGGCTGCGATCGCGTGGGCACGCGGGGACCAGTGAGGATCGCCGCCGAGCCGCAGCGCGGGGCCGAGGCCGGATGCCAAAAGCGCGGGCGTTGGATCGTAAAGACAAATCTTCCGCGCACGCGCGAAGGCGTTGATGATTTCGTTGTAGCGAATCTGGATGGGAGCAATCCCGCCGTCGGGTTGAACCGGCCCGATCAGCAGCGCTGCGAGCGGAGCCCCCCAGCGACGCGCGTCTTCGTCGAGCGCGACCAGCTCGTTCAGCATCGGTGCCATGTCGCGTTCCAGGACCCCTGGGGACGGAATCGATGTCGGCAATGCGGGCGAAACGCCGAGGGTGCGCGGTCCAAGAACGATGTGGAGGATATGTCCCATGACATACCAGTGCTGGTCGATCCAAAAGCTCACCGGCTTGAGCAAAGCATTCTGGAATACGGGCAACAGGTAGCCGTCAGGCGTGATTGCGACCCCGGTCGCGACGCTCTCACGCATCAAACCGGCATCGCCTCCCACCACGACGTAAGGATCGGTCAGCCTCGAGTAGCCGTGGCCGTACACACCGACCAGGATCGCCTTCGGTCGGATCCTCTCGACCAACAGCTTCGCGGTCCTGCGCATCTGCTGGAGCCCGTAGCCCGAGACGCCAGCATTGAACACGTGCGAACCGGGCAGGCTGGCCTGGACGCGTTTGGGCCAGCTCTCGTCCGCCTGGACACCGTTGCCCTGTGTAAAGGAGTCCCCCACGGCAAGCACCAGCCGCGTACCGGCTGCCACTTCCGCGAGCTCGACATCCCGCATGCCCAGCGAGTTGGTCTCGAAGTCGATCTCGTAGTTTTCCGTCACGATATGGCGAGACACGTTCGACGCGTAGCGGTACCCGCGATCCGGATCGGATTGGATCACACCCCGCGTCTCCGCGATGGCGAACGCCACAAGCCCGGGCTTGGGGAGCAGCCCGCGGACGAGAACCTCTCCAACCCCCAGACACAATGTCGTCGACGCAGCGGAGAGCATCCACAACCGGAAGCGCGGCGGCTTCAACGACGTCTTCCTCTTGCTCTCATCGGTCGAATAGCCGGCACGCGCGCCCCCATGCTTGGCAAGCCTCGCCGAGGATGCGACCGGGCGCCACATCGGGCATCCGGTGCGGAAGTGGGATGGCCGATAGCAATGGCCCGCAAGCCGATCGCCGGCCTGTCGATCTGGCTCGTTTGTCGTTCACCCTGGCCGTGATCGATGGACACTGCGAACCTGGGACTTCTTTGGTGGGTCGTGCAAGTCCCATCTCCGCGGGAGGTTGAATGTCGCTCGGGCTCGCGAATCGCGGAATCCTGGCCTTTGCCGACGTGGACTGGTCGGGCACGTGGTATTCGCGGCACCAGATCCTCTCGCGTCTCGCACACAAGTGCCCTGTCGTGATCGTCGGGCAACCCGTCCCCATCCGATCCGTCCCGACGCAGATGTTCGCGCGACGCGCGCTCGAACCGATCGAAGGCCAACTCTGGTCGTATCGGGCGCCGGCGATGCTTCCCAGCGTCTATCGGCCCGATTGGGCGCATCGGCTCTCGCTCTCTCTCCAGGCTCGACATCTATCGGCGACCGCGAGGAAGCTCGGCCTCGACGATCCGATCGCCTACGTCTGGAACCCCGATTTCGCGGAACAAGTCGAGAGTCTCGATCCGCGGACGGTCGTCTATCACTGCTATGACAAGTACAGCGCCTATCAGGGTGCAAATGCCTCCGAAGTCGACGAGAGCGAGAAACGGATCGTGAAGCGCTCCGAGCTCGTGATCGCCTCATCCCGCATCCTGGCGACCGACCTCGAGGACCGACTCGGCGTCCCCGCCGTCCAGCTCCCGCACGGAGTCGATTTCGACTACTTCGATTCCCTGGCCACCCAATCCCCGGAACCCGAGGACATGAGCGCCATTCCCCGGCCACGGATCGGTTACGTCGTGCGGGTCGACGAGCGATTCGACACGGAAACCCTCTCCGCCATCGCCCGGGAGCGGCCGAAATGGTCGATCGTCATCATCGGCGACAAGTCCTTCCAATCCGCGGAGAGTGCCGCGAGCTTCGACGCGTTCTCGAAGCTCCCCAACGTCCACATCCTCGGCGGGCGACCACGCCAGCGCATCCCTGCCTACACGACCGCCCTCGACGTGTGTCTGCTGTGTTACCGAACCGACAATTGGGGACGTTGGGTCCAACCGATCAAAGCCTACGAGTACCTCGCATGCGGTCGACCGGTCGTCTCGACGCGAATCGACGCGGCGGGGGATTTCGGCGATCTGGTGCGCGTCGCGGATGGCTTGCCCGATTGGATCGCTCAGATCGAAGCGGGCCTCGAAGAGCGCGGCGAGTTCTGGAGCGAGAAAAGGCGTGCGTTCGCACGCGCCAACACCTGGGACAAGCGCGTCGAGGAGCTCGTCCGTCTGCTCGAGGCAAGGTTGTCGTCCTGAAACGCGCCGCTTCGCACTAATCGAGCGCGGCTTGCCAGACCTCCGCCACCTCGCTCGCCGTGCGGTCCGCGCCGAACTCGCTGGCACGCTTGATCGCACCCCGGCCGAGCTCGCTCCGAAGCGCTGGCGAATCTGCGAGCAGGGTCAGGTGGCCCGCGAGCTCCTGCGGATTCTTCGGATCGAAGAGCAGGCCCTCGCCCTCGCGGATGATCTCGGCCGGCCCGCCGTGGTTCGACGCCACCACCGCCTTGCCGAGCGCCATCCCTTCCACCACGACGAGTCCGAAGGGCTCCGGCAGGGTCGACGCGTGGAGGACGATCTGGGCTCGCTCGAGGAGTGGTCGGGGATCGGGCACATAGCCAGTGAACTCGACGCAATCAGCCAGGCGATGCTCTCGCACGAAGCTCTCGAGCGAGGTCGCGTAGTCACGGTCGCTGGCGGGCGCTTCCCCGACGAATCGAACCATGAGGGACGCGCGCGCTTCCGGCGACATCATGGCCAGCGCCGCGAGCACGACGTCCTGCCCCTTCCACGACCGCAGGTGTCCGACCATCACCGCCTCGACTCGCTCGCCGGCTTTACCACCGCTAGTACCCGGCGGCGAAAGCGGCTTCCAGCGCGCGAGATCGATCCCGTCGTACACGCGGCGGATCGATCGGCGCGGAATCCCCGCCCGTTCCAATGTAGCCGCCACGAAGTCGCTGATCGCCACCACGCGGTCGAACTTCCGAGTCGCCCAGCGCGCCCACCCGCTCCCCGGATCGAACCACGGACCGCGCGCATGGGCCACGATCGGGATCCGCGCCAGACGACTCGCAGGCAACCAATCGTCGAATCCGATGCAGGGATTGTTGTTGAGATGAACGAGGTCGATTCGTTGGCGCTTCAAGAATCGATACCGTCTCACGATCCCGAACAGAAGACGAATCGATGATTCGATCCTTCGCATCACCCCGCTTTCGAAGGTCCGCGTTCGCTCGCCCGCGCGCACCTCGTCCCACACGTGCACGTCTAGCCCGCGACTCGCTACGGCTCGAACGAACCGGCTGTCCTGATAGAACAACACATGCGGTTCGAAGCGGTGCCGATCGACTCGTTCAACGAGGTCGAGTAGACACTGGTGGGAGCCTCCGACCGTTCCGTCCTCGTTGATCTCGATCAACAGGACCCGCTTGGGAGCGCCCATCTTCATCCAATGCCCGCGACGCTAGAAACGCGGGCCATCGTCTCGGACTTTCGCATGGCTCGCCGGGATGATCTCTTCTCGGGACAGGTACTGAGCGATCTCCCACGCCAACACGCCGTTGCCCGCCTCATTGATGTGCTCGAGCCCGTCGGGCAGCTCGAACCGCCGATTCGCGAGCGACGCCGCGACGTCGAACGATCGGATACCGGCCTGCCGGCACACTTCATCCAAGCGAGCCATTTCGGTGACGACCAGGAACTGTGTGTCCCGGTTACGGGATTCAGCGTCGATTCCAGCGAGGATGGCCAGTCCGAGCTCGAAGATCGAATCTACGTATCCCGGCGACGCGGTCGCCGTGCGATCCGAATCCGTCTGCTCCACTACGACTGGGCTCCCCTTGATCAGCCGCATCAGCGCTTGCGAGGTGTCCCTGTAGAGGGGACTCGATTCCACGAGCTGTTCGTCGACCCGCCGCAGGAGACTGAACGAATCCTCGAGCTGGGCGGGTTGAGGCTCGAGCACGAGGCGCCCGTCGACGAGCTCGAATCGGGGCTTTGGCTTGCCCCAACGGACGGAATGCATGTGACGGTGGTCGCCGAAATGCGAGACATAGGCGATCACGAGATTCGGCGCATAACGGAATCCCTGCTCCTGCAGGAACAGGAAGGACTGATCGATCCCGTATCCGCTCACCCCGAGGTTGATCACCTCCACCCGCTCGAAATACCCTTCGAGAATGCGAGAGAAATGCTGCTCGATGGCGACGCCGTAACCGAAGGTCCGCGAGTCTCCGATCACTGCGATCCGGTACGTGCCCTCGGGCTTCTCGTAGGGGGTTTCGTCATCGCGAATGCCCTTCGAATTGATTCGGTACTCGACCTCCCGGCCTGTCCGCGTGGACGAAGCTTCGGCACCCGGAACGAGCTGCCAGCCCAGGGTCGGGCTGTATTCTCCGATCTCGGTCGGCACGATCTGTTCCGGCTCCAGTGCCCGATAGGCGAAGTCGAATGCCAGGACGCCGAGCAGAGACGAGCTGAGGGCAAGGAAGAGCTGGCCGCGGGAAGGCATTTCTGACTGATCCGATCCTGATGCTTCTTCGCCACGACGGCGCCTCGACGCGGGGCGACGTGATCGCGAGCCACCCTCATCGTGGCAGGGGTTTCGTCCTTCCGCGAGGTCCCCTGAAGCGATCGGTCGAGTCACCTTACGACGCACCTGGCCACCAATCGCGCGACGGTCACGGGCCGCGGATGTCGAAGAGCAGCCGACCCGAAAGATGGGATTCGTTGCTTGCCGAGCCGAATCGGTCCTGGCGACCAGATGATTCGGCCATCCGCGCCGAATGGATCTCCCGGGTAGAGTGAGAGAGGAGGCTCGTATGACGTCAGCAACCCCGAGGGTGTCGATCGGCATCCCCGTGTACAACTGTGAGGCGTACCTGGAGAAGACGCTGACGTCCGTCCTCGATCAGACGTATTCCGACTTCGAGGTCGTCCTCTCCGACAATGCATCCACGGACCGATCCGCAGAGATCTGCCGCGACTTCGCCGCGCGGGACCCGCGCATCCGACTCACGGCCCATCCCGTCAACCGGGGAGCCCAGCTCAATTTCCGGTTCGTGTTCCAGGCGTCGCGCGCGCCCTACTTCCGGTGGTGTGCGGGGGATGATTACTTTGCCCCCGAGTCGCTCGCGACCTGCGTCGCGACGCTCGACGCGAACGCGGATGCCGTCCTCTGCTATCCGCGCACCGTCCTCGTCGACGCTTCCGGCAACTTCCTGCGCGAGTACGACGACAATCTCGAGCTACGCTCGGACGATCCCGTCACTCGCTATTACCAGGCCGTGACACAGATCGTCCTCGTCAATGTAATCTACGGACTGATGCGATCCGACGCTGTGCGACGCACCGGTCTCATCAGCCATTTCTTCGGTGCGGACGCGGTCTTCGTCGCGGAGCTCGCGCTGCACGGAAAGTTCGTCGCGATCGATCGCCCGCTCTTCTTTCGGCGGATGCACGAAACCGCCTCGAGCAGCATGCACGGCGATCCGGAACGCCTGCAGGCCTATCTCGATCCCTCCAGGGCCGGTCGTCCGATTCCGCTGCTGTGGTACACGCTCTTCGAGCGGCTGAAGGCACCGCTGCGCGCGCCCATCGGAGCGCTGGATCGCGTCCGCATCCTGACGTTCCTGGCGCGCAATGCGATCATGCGCCGCGACGAGCTCGCCGCCCAGCTCCCTGCCCTTCTCGACCGGAAAAAGGCCTAGGGCGGGAACCCGCACCGTTCAGTCCGCCAGGATCAGCTGCGGATTCCAGACGACTTCCCACAGATGTCCGTCGGGGTCCGCGAAGTAGCCGGCGTAGCCGCCCCAGAAGGTTTCGCGGGCATGTTTGACGATCCGGGCCCCGGCGCGTTCGGCTTGCGCCAGCAGGATGTCGACCTCGACGCGGGTCGCAACGTTGTGGCCGAGCGTGACCTCGGTCGCGCTCTTCGGTCCCTCCGGCAGCCCGCTGTCGTGGGCGATGCTCTTGCGCGGCCAGATCGCGAGCCGCAGTCCTGCCTGGAGCTCGAAGAAGGCGACGACGCCGTGCTCGAATCCCTCGCCGACGAGGCCCTGGGTCGCGAGGCCGAGGCCATCGCGGTAGAAGCGCAGGGATCGCTCGAGGTCGTCGACGCCGAGGGTCAGGACGGTGAGCATCGGTTTCATGGCGCTGCCTGG
>JANNQH010000548.1:0-10623 GCA_031400655.1 Deltaproteobacteria bacterium
AGGCGCTGCTTCGCGATCTTCCGGATCATCGGCTCGAGCTGCGCGACTTCCGGCGCGGCGAAGGCCTTGCGGAATTCGGCGCGCAGCCGTGTGTGATCGGGGGCGTCCATGTTGTTGATCATGGGCGTCACGGGCTGGACCCTGGTGAGCAGGTGGGCCGAGGTCGTGCCGTTCGCCGCCGTCAGGTTCTTCATGTCCGCCGAGGCCTTCCAGATATCCTCGAAGCGGGAAAGGGCCCAGGTGTCGAACTCGCGGAGATAGTAGGCGGGGGCCTCGTCGCGCAGGCGCTTGTAGATCGGCAGCGGGTCGCCGTAGACGACCTCGTCGGAGAACGGGTTGTAGTCGACCATCGCCTCGCTTCCTGCCCCCTTGCTTTCTGTTGCTTCTTTGTGCCCGTGCGGCGCGAGTCCGGATTCGGGTGATTCGTTACGGAACGTACTGTATCGTAACCCCGCTGCTGTCGACGCCCTGGCTGTGCGTCGCGGGTCGTGAGGTCGAATGGGCGCGGGTAAGGAAGCGGAAGCGATAGCGCCGGTTGCGCGGGTGAAATCCGAGCGACGCCGCATGACGAGCAGCACCGGCCGCCCGCGCAGCGAAGAGGCGCATCAGGCGATACTCGACGCGACGCTCGCCCTGCTCGGCGAGGTCGGTTATTCGGCGCTGACGGTCGAGGGCGTCGCCCAGCGCGCCGGCGTCGGCAAGGCCACGATCTACCGGCGCTGGTCCTCGAAGCTGCCCCTGGTGGTCGAGGCCTTCGGGGCGCTTCCAGGCTTTGAAGACGTCGACGCTGGCAGTCTCGAGCGGGATCTCAAGGAGACGCTCAAGAAGTATCTCGAGGTCTTCAGCACGACCGCGCTCGGCACGGTCTTCCCGAGCCTCGCCGGCGAGCGTGCACATAACCCCGAGCTCTCGAAGCTGATCGAGCCGGTCGCGCGCGCGCGCCGCGAGCCCTTCGTGCGGATCTTCGAGCGGGCGCGGGCGCGCGGCGAGATCTCGAGCGACGTCGACATCGATCTCGCAGCCGATCTCGTGGTCGGACCGATCTCGGTCACGCTCTTCTTCCGCGGCGGGAATCCGTCCCCGCGGATGGTGGATCCGATCGTGGATCTCGCGCTGTCGGGGATCCTGAAGCGCGGCTGAGCGGGAGCGTGGCCTGATGTGCCTGCGCGAAGCACGCGTGCAGCCCGTGCTTCAGGAGCCGGGCGGGAGCTCCCGCGAAGCCAGCGGGAGTCGGGCGGCCAGGGAGTCGGCCGGGATCGACCCCTCAATCGGGTCAGCGTTCGAGTCCGGGGCCGGGGACACGGGTCCGAGACCCGCCGGGCGTTGCCAGCGGGACGCATCGTATCGTAATGTCGGAGGGCTCCCGACTCCCTCCCGAAGACTAGAGAGGCCCCCGATGGACGCGCGCTTCAGCCCGCAAGACGAAGCCTTCCGCCGCGAATTCGCTGGCTGGCTCGAGCAGAACCTGCGAGGCGACTTCGAGGTCGTGAAGGGCCGCGGCGGACCCGGGGACGAGCACGCGCTCTTCGAGGAGCGCCACGCCTGGGAGCGCCTGATGGGCAGCCACGGCTGGATCGGCGTCGGCTGGTCGAAGGCCGTGGGCGGCCGGGGACTTCCGCTCTCGCAGCAGATGATCTTCCACGAGGAGTATGCGCGGGCCGGCGGGCCGGGCCGCGTGGGCCATATCGGCGAGGGGCTGCTCGGGCCGACGGTGATCCATTTCGGGAACGCGGACCAGAAGGCGCGCTTCCTGCCGAAGATCCTGTCCGGCGACGAGGTCTGGTGTCAGGGTTATTCGGAGCCGGGTGCGGGCTCCGATCTCGCGAACGTGCAGACACGCGCCGAGCTCCAGGGTGACGAGTGGGTCGTGAATGGCCAGAAGGTCTGGACCTCGGGGGCCGAGTGGTCGGATTGGTGCTTCATCGTCTGCCGGACGGATCCGCAGGCGCAGCCGAAGCATAAGGGCATCTCGTACATCCTCGTCCGGATGGATCAGCCCGGCGTTGAGGTGCGCCCGATCGTCCAGATGACGGGCGACTCCGAGTTCAGCGAGGTCTTCTTCAGCAATGCGAAGGCCGCGAAGGACGACGTCGTCGGAAAAGTGAACGGCGGCTGGGCCGTCGCGATGGGGACGCTCGCCTTCGAGCGCGGCGCCTCGACGCTGGGCCAGCAGATGCTCTTCCAGAACGAGCTCGACCGGATCATCCGGATCGCGAAGCAGAACGGCAGCGCGCAAGATCCGTTGATTCGCCAGCGCATCGCGCACGCCTGGATGGGGCTCCGGATCCAGCGCTACCACGCGCTGCGAACGCTTTCGGGCGCCGACGAAGGGGCAGAGCTACCGCCGGCCTCGACCATCGCAAAGCTCTTCTGGGCGAGCTGGCACCGAGACCTCGGCAAGCTCGCGATGGACGTGATGGGCCCGGACGCAGAGCTCGCCGATGGCGCGCCCTACGACCTGAATGGCCTCCAGCGCATGTTCCTCTTCGCGCGCTCGGACACCATCTACGCCGGCTCGAACCAGATCCAGCGCAACATCATGTCCGAGCGCGTGCTCGGACTGCCGCGCGAACCGCGCTGAAGACGAGGCTCGAGAGCTGTCATGTCCGATCGTCGCCCGAAGCCTGCGCCCCCGGCCTACGTCCCGCCCCACGATCTCCTGCGCGGCAAGACCGTGCTGATGACGGCCGCCGCCGGGGCGGGCATCGGGTTCGCCACGGCGCAGCGCTGTGCGGAGGAGGGGGCGAGGCTCTTCATCAGCGATATCCATCCGAAGCGCACCGCCGAGACGGCCGAGAACCTCTCGAAAATCTCGGGTCAGCCAGTGGGCCATCGGCTCTGCAACGTCCGCGACGATGCCGACGTGCGCGCGCTCGTGGCCGCAGCGATCGAGGACATGGGGCACATCGATGTCGTCATCAACAACGCAGGCCTCGGCGGCGAGGTGCCCATCGTCGACATGAGCGACGATCAATGGACGGCGGTGCTCGACATCACGCTGAACAGCGTCTTCCGCATGACGCGCGCGGTCCTGCCGCACATGATGGAACGGCGCAGCGGCGTGATCGTGAACAACGCGTCGGTGCTCGGCTGGCGGGCCCAGAAGGGCCAGGCCCATTATGCGGCGGCCAAGGCCGGCGTGATGGCGCTGACGCGCTGTTCGGCGATGGAGGCGGCGGACTACGGCATCCGCATCAATGCGGTGTCGCCCTCGATCGCGATCCATCCCTTCCTCGTGAAGACGACGCCCCAGGCGCTGCTCGACGAGCTCGAGAGCAAGGAGGCCTTCGGCCGGGGCGCGGCGCCCTGGGAGGTCGCCAACGTGATGGTCTTCCTCGCGAGCGATTACTCCTCCTATATGACGGGGGAAGTGGTCTCGGTGTCGAGCCAGCGGGCCTGACGCGAAGGCCGAGCTCGGCCGGGGATCCGCCCGAGTCCCGAGTCCCGTGCGCGGGGTCCCTTCACCCCCGATTCCACCGGATTGGACGATTCTCGCCATTTTGTCTGGCAGACCGCGGCCTGCCGTCTCAGGTCACCCGTTTCGCACTCCGAAGAGCGTCAGCGTCCGACTCGCGTGCACAGCGGGTTCGGGCGGGGGCATGGGCGCGGGGGAGCAATGGGGCAGGAAGCTCGTCGTCGGGTCGATCCGGATGCGCGAAAGGGTTGGCTGATGCTGTTCAGCCTACTCGTTCTGTGCGCGGGACCGGCGCGCGCCGAGGGCGACCTGCTCGAGATGTCCCTCGAAGATCTCATGAACGTCGAGGTGACCTCGGTTTCGAAGAAGGCGGAGAGCAAGCAGCTCGCGGCCGCGGCCATCACGGTGCTCAGCTCCGAGGACATTCGCCGCGGCGGATTCACGAGCGTCCCCGAGGCGCTCCGGATGGTTCCCGGCGTCAACGTCGCGCGCATCGACGCGAGCCGCTGGGCGATCTCGATCCGCGGCTTCCGCCAGGAATTCTCGAACAAGCTGCTCGTGATGATCGACGGGCGCAGTCTGTACACGCCGCTCTTCGGTGGCGTCGTCTGGGCCGAGCAGAATTTTGCGATGGACGACATCGAGCGGATCGAGGTCATCCGCGGACCCGGCGGCACGCTGTGGGGCGCGAACGCCGTGAACGGCGTCATCAACATCATCACGAAGAAGGCCTCCGACACCCAGGGCGTTCATGGCCATCTCTTCGCCGGCACCCAGGAGGCGGGCCTCGGCGCCCGGGTCGGGTCCACGATCGGCGAGCACACGCAGTACCGCTTCTCCGGCAAGGCCGAGCAGATGCAAGATTTCGACATCGACTCTGACGACAACGCCGACGACGAGTGGGGCCAGCTCCGCCTGGGCACCCGTTCGGATACGAAGATCGGCGATGCGGGCAATCTCACGGTGCTGGCGGACTACTTCGAGCTCGACCTCGAGCGTGCGGTCGGTGTTCGCAGTCCCCCGTTATTCAACGTGACCGATTTCGATCGGCGCCACGCGCGCAGCCGCGGCGGCGACGTTCAAGCCCAGTACGGCCACGACCTCGGATCCGCGGGCCACGTCGAGGCGAAGGCCTACTACGACGCCGTCTCCCGCCGCATCACCAACGAGGAGGACAGCCACACGCTCGACCTCGCTCTCCAGCACAACTTCGAAATTACGTCGAACCTCGGCATGATCTGGGGCGCCGAATACCGCTTCTGGACGACCCATACGGGAGACCCGATCGGTCCCATCGACTACGACCCCAACGACACGGATTTCCATCTGGGAGACGCGTTCCTCCAGCTCCAGCTCGACCTGCTCGACGACCACGTGGCCTTGATTGCGGGCACGAAGCTCGGGGGCAACAACTGGTCCGGCTTCGAGTACCAGCCCTCGGGTCGCATCGTCGTGAAACCGGTCGAGGGCCACACACTCTGGGCCGCCGTCTCGCGCGCAGTGCGGATCCCGACCTTCACCGATCGGGATCTCTCCGGGAGCATCGGACCGATCGGCCTGCAGGGGGACCACGACGTCCGCTCGGAGGACCTCTTCAGCGTCGAGTTCGGCTACCGCTTCTATCAGCTCGAGCGGTTCACGGCCGAGCTCTCGGGCTTCTATTCCGAGTACGAGGATGTATTGAGCCTGACCGGCACCTTCCCCACGTACACCTTCGAGAATGCGATCGAGTCGAAGATGCACGGCGGCGAGCTCGAGCTCTCCTTCCTGCCCATCGATCGGCTGCGAATCACCACGAGCTATGCGCTCCTCGTGATCGACGAGAAGCTCCCGGACCCGGCCATTCGATTCCCCCTGACCACGCGCCAGAATGATTCGGACCCGCATCATCAGGTGACCATCCGGTCGTTCCTGCAGCTGCCCAAGGACGTCGAATTCGATGCGGCGCTGTACTGGGTGGATGGGCTCGAGGGGGTGACGCCGAGCCTGAGCGACGAGAACGTGACGCAGTATTTCCGCGTCGACCTGCGGCTCGCCTGGCGACCGATCAAGGGGCTCGAGCTCTCGCTGGTTGGCCAGAACCTGGTCGACGGACGACATGCGGAGTACTTCGACATCCAGGGCAATCAGTCGAGCCAGGTCCCCCGCTCCGGCTACGCGATGGTGCGCTTCGACCTCTGAGGTCGGGCTGAGTAGTCGCCCGCGGCTATGCTGCGCCGCGGGAGGACCCCGGATGCCGATCGCCGACCAGGTCACCGAGCAGATGAAGCAGGCCATGAAGGCCCGGGACGAGCGCCGTCTCGTCGCGCTGCGTTCGATGCGCAGCGCATTTCTCAACGAGATGAAGAAAGACGGATCGACCTCGGTCTCGGACGAGGTCTGCGAGGGCCTGCTGCGCAAGCTCGAGAAGCAGCGCAAGGAGAGCATCGAGGCGTTCTCGAACGCCGGGCGTGAAGAGCTCGCGGCGGCCGAGCGGGCGGAGCTCGCGGTGATCCAGGAATTCCTGCCGAAGCTCGCCGACGAGGCGAAGACGCGCGAGTGGATCGAGGCGGCCGTCGCAGCCTCGGGCGCCGCGGGTCCGAAGGACGTCGGCAAGCTGATGGGCGCCCTGATGAAGGCCCACAAGGGCGAAATCGACGGCGATCTCGCACGGCGCCTCGCCCAGCAGCGGCTGGCCTAGCAGGACCCTCCGCGGCCGGTCGCTCGTCGGGTCTCAGGCTGGCTCAGGCTGGCACAGGCTGGCTCAGGCTGGCTCAGGCTGGATAGAAGCGGCTGATCGTCTCGATGACGCAAGCGGGGCGGTCCCCGCCCTCGATCTCGATCGTGATCGTGACCTTCGCCTGGATCCCGCCGTCCTTGGTCCGCTCGACCGAGCTGAGCTGTCCCACGCCGCGAATCCGCGAGCCCACCTTGACGGGGGCCGGGAAGCGGATCTTGTCGCAGCCGTAGTTCACGCCCATCGACGTCCCCTGCACCTCCATCAGCTGGGGCAGGAAGTAGTTCGCGAGCGACGCCGTCAGGTAGCCGTGGGCGATCGGGGCACCGAAGGGACCGCTCTTCGCCTTCTCGACATCGACGTGGATCCACTGATGATCGCCCGTCGCATCGGCGAATCCGTTGATGCGATCCTGATCGATCCGAAGCCAGTCGGTCTCGCCGAGCTTGTGTCCGACCTGGGTCTCGAGCTCGAAGGGGGTCTTGAAGACGTGCATGCGGTGGGAGCCCTCAGCCAGCAGGAACCGGCGCAGCCGGTTCCGATGAAAAGTACTCAGCGGAGCAGCGACTTCGCCACGCGTTCGCGGTGGTCGGCCGGGGTGCCGAGCCAGCTCTCGCTCGCCCGGGCGCGCTTGAAATGGAGGTGCGGGTCGTACTCCCAGGTGAAGCCGACGCCGCCATGGATCTGGATGTTTTCGGCGGCACATTTGAAGTAGGCCTCGGAGCACCAGGCCTTTGCCAGCGATGCGTTCGTTGCGAGGTCGTCGCTCTGGTCGTCGACGATGCAGGCGGCGTAGTAGAGGGCCGAGCGGGCCGACTCGACGGCGACCAGCATGTCGGCGCATTTGTGCTTGATCGCCTGGAACGATCCGATCGGGCGCCCGAACTGCTGGCGCTCCTTCGCGTAGGCGACGGCCATGTCGAGGCAGCGCTGAGCGCCGCCGACCTGCTCCGCGGAGAGCGCGATGGCGGCGAGATCGAGAGTCCTGGCCAGGCCGGGCCAGGCCGCGCCGCACTCCCCGAGGCAGGCCTCGCTTCCGACGCGCACGTTCGTGAGCCGGATCTCCGCGAGGCGCCGCGTCTGGTCCATGGTCGCGAGCGGTTTGCGGTCGAGGCCGGGGGTATGAGCGGGGAGGGCGAAGACGCAGATCCCGTCCTCTCCCTGCGTTCCCGGCTTGCGGGCCGCTACGAGCAGGAGGTCGGCGGTCTGGCCGTCGACGACCCAGGTCTTCACGCCGTCGAGGACGAAGCCGTCGCCGTCCGGGCGGGCCGTCGCCTCGATGCCGGCCGCATCCCAGCGGCCAGATTTCTCGCACAGAGCGAGGGTGGCGGTGCAGCGGCCCTCGGCGATCGCCGGCAGGAGCTCCTTCTTCTGGGTCTCGCTCGCCACCGCGAGCAGCGTGTTCGCCGCGAGCGCGACGGTCGCAAAGAAGGGAGAGCAGAGGAGCGCTTCGCCCATCGTCTCGACAAGCACGACCAGGTCGACATAGCCGAGCCCGAGTCCGCCGTAGGCTTCCGGAATGTGGACGCTCGGCCAGCCGAGCTCGCTCGCGATCTGCTGCCAGACGCTCTTGTCGTAGCCGAGCTCCGACGTCATCGCGGCGCGAATTGCATCCGGACCTGAGTGGCTCGCCAGAAAGTCCCGCGCACTGTCGACGAGAGCGTGCTGCTCTTCGCTGAATCGGAAATCCATCGTCAGCTACCGTGAACCTTCTGCGCGGGAACGGCCTTCCCGACGAGCTCGAGCACCTTCGCGCCGATTTCGTCCGGGGCCCAGCGCGCGTGCTTGTCGTAGGTCGGGCCGTCGCGCCAGCCGTCGGAGACGCCGATCAAGCCGCCCTTCACTTCGAAGATCCGCCCTGTGACGCTGCGCGACTCCGGGCTGCCGAGCCAGACGACCAGGGGCGAGACATTGCCGGGATGCGCGTCGTCGAAGCTGCCGTCCTCCGGCGGCTTCATGTCCGTGAAGATCGCCTCGGTCATGCGCGTACGGGCCGCCGGCGCGATCGCATTGGACGTGACGCCGTAGCGGCCGAGCTCGGCGGCCTGGACGAGCGTCAGCGAGGCGATGCCGCCCTTTGCGGCGGAGTAGGTCGATTGGCCGATGCTGCCCTGGAGGCCGGCGCCGGAGCTCGTATTGATGATCCGCCCGTCGACGGGCTGGCCCGCCTTCGACTGGTTGCGCCAGTGCTCGCAGGCGTGGCGGCTTACGCAGAAATGGCCCTTCAGGTGCACGTTGATGACGGCGTCCCACTCGGCCTCGGAGGTCGAGACGAACATCCGGTCGCGCAGGAAGCCCGCGTTGTTCACGACGACGTCGAGGCGGCCGAACATGTCGATCGCCTGCTCGACCATGCGCTTGCCGGCGGCGAAGTCGGAGACGCTGTCGGTGTTGGCGACGGCCTTGCCGCCCTTCGCCTGGATCTCGTCGACCACCTTCTGGGCCGGTCCCTTGGAGCCGCCTTCGCCGGCGTTCGAGACGCCGAGGTCGTTGACGACGACCGAAGCACCTTCCGCCGCAAAGAGCAGCGCGTGCTCGCGGCCGAGGCCACCGCCGGCGCCGGTCACGATCACGACGCGTCCGTCACAGATACCCATCGATCTTCCTTTCGTGCGGCCTCGTCGAACGGGGCCGCGCTTTTTCTGGGCTCGCTCAGCTGGCCGTCGCTCTTTTTGTGTTCAGAGCCGCTCGATGATCGTCACGTTCGCCTGGCCGCCGCCTTCGCACATCGTCTGCAGGCCGTAGCGCGCGCCCGTGCGCTCCATTTCGTTGAGCAGCGTCGTCATGAGGCGCGTGCCGGTCGCGCCGATCGGGTGGCCGAGGGCCATGGCGCCGCCGTTCACGTTCACCTTCGTGAGATCCCAGTCGAGCTCCTTCTGCCAGGCGAGCACGACCGACGCCATCGCCTCGTTGATCTCGACGAGATCGATCTGCTCTTTTTTCATGCCCGCCTTGGCCAGCGCCCGCTTCGTCGCGGGAATCGGCGCGGTGAGCATGAAGATCGGATCGTCGGCGAGGACCGAGATGTGGTGGATGCGGGCGCGGGGCCGAAGGTTGTGCTCCTTCACCGCGCGCTCCGAGGCGATCAGCATCGCCGAAGAGGCATCCGAGATCTGGCTCGCGAGGGCAGCGGTGAGCCGCCCGCCCGGCAGCAGCGGCTGCAGGCTCTGGAGCTTCTCGCGTGTCGACGCCCGCATGCCTTCGTCGTTCTCGATGCCGGCGATCGGCAGGATCTCGTTCTTGAAGCGGCCTTCCTGCGTCGCGCGGATCGCACGGGCATGGGTCTCGAGGGCGAGGGTCTCCATGTCTTCGCGGGAGATGTCCCATTTTTCGGCGATCATCTCGGCGCCGCGGAACTGGGAGACCTCCTGGGTCCCGAAGCGATCGACCCAACCCTTGGAGCCAGAAAAGGGATCGCTGAAGCCGAGGCCCGCGGCGCAGGTCATGGCCGACGAGATCGGGATCTGGCTCATGTTCTGCACACCGCCCGCGACGATCAGGTCCGCGGTTCCGCTCATCACCGCCTGGGCGGCGAAGTGCACCGCCTGCTGCGAGGAGCCGCATTGCCGGTCGATCGTCACGCCCGGCACGTGCAGCGGGAGCCCTGCGGCGAGCCAGCAGGTGCGGGCGATGTCGCCGGCCTGGGAGCCGATCGTGTCGCAGCAGCCGAAGATCACGTCGTCGACTGCGCCGGGATCGAAGTCGTTGCGCGCGATCAGCCCCTTCAAGACATGGGCACCGAGATCGGCCGAATGGATGCCGGCGAGCCCCCCGCCCCGCTTGCCGACAGGGGTTCGGACGCCGTCGATGATGTACGCCTCGGCCATGGATAGATTCCTCTCGAACGTGTGCGCGAGTGGGGTCTCGCAGCCCCTCGGCTCTCGCTGTGACTAACGCGTGCCTCTAACGTGTGCAGAGCACCGACGAGCCGTGGCCGAACAGGCCCTGGTTTGCGGTGATGCCGACCTTCGCCTTGTGGACCTGTCGCTCGCCGGCCTGGCCGCGGAGCTGCCAGGTGAGCTCGCAGACCTGCGCGATCGATCTATCTCTATCTCGATCGCTTCAGCCACTGGTGCCGGCGGTTGCGGCGTTCCGGCGTGGCGGTTGCGCAAACGGAGCCGCGATGAGAACGCGCATCCTTGCGGCGCTCGCCGTCGCTGCGCTGCTGCCGGCCTGCATGGTCGCGGGACCGGACTACGTGCGCCCGAGCGCGAACGTTGCTCCGGCATACAAGGACGCCGGCGGGACCTGGAAGTCGGCGCAGCCGCTCGACGCACTACCGCGCGGCAAATGGTGGGAGCTCTTCGGTGATCCGCAGTTGAACGCGCTGGCCGAGCGAGTCGAGGGCGGGAATCAGAATATCCGACAGGCCGAGGCGCGTGTGCGCCAGGCGCAGGCGGTGTTACGTCAGGCGCAGGCTGACCGCTATCCGTTCGTCACCGGCTCCGGAGTCGCCACGCGCAGCCGCACCTATAGCGGTTCGGCGGGCGCT
>JANNQH010000549.1:0-2439 GCA_031400655.1 Deltaproteobacteria bacterium
CTGTGGCCCGACAACGCGCCCGCCCGCTACTACGCCGCCGTCGCCGCCGAGCGGGTCGGCGACTTCGACCGCGCGCTCGAGGAGTACCGCTATGCGCTGCGGATCGCGGTGGGCGCGACCGACGCGCGCACGCGCGTCGCCCGCCAGCTGATCGCGGAGGGCCAACCGCAGGCGGCCTATCAGCACCTCTTGTTCGAGTCGGGCAAGTATCCGCTCGAGCCGGAGGGGCAGCTGCTCTCGATGTACCTGATGGGTCGGATCGCGAATCCCAAGCAGCTGCAGGACTCGCTCACGTCCCTGGCGCAGCACGATCCCGCCCGGGTGCCGCAGGCGCTGGCGCGCGGGGCGGAGGGGGTCGCGGATCTCGCGGGTCCCGAGGCGGCGCTCAGCCTGTTGTCGAGTGCTCCGGGGCTCGATCTGCGAGACCCGCGAAACGCGCCGGTGTTGCGTGCGCTCGTCCGCTTCGCCCATCGGGCGGGGCGCCCCGAGGTCGCCCGCCGGGCCGTCGACTCGGCGATCGCGGAACATCCCGAAGCGTCGGCCTCCTACGAGGCGAGGGCGATCGATCTCGAGCTCGGCCACGCGACCCCCGAAGCCGTGCGGGAGGCCTACGCCCGAGCCGTCGAGCTCGATCCCCGAAGCCCCGTCGCTCTTGCGGGCCTGGCGAGTACCCTCGCCTCGAGTGATCCCGACAAGGCCCTCTCGCTCTACGCGCGCGTCCTCGAGGTCGATCCAAACGACGTCGCCTCGAAGCTGGCGATCGCCCGGATCCTTCGGGATCGCGGCGAGCTCGACGCGGCTGCCGCAAGCCTCGATAAGCTGCTCGAGGCGCATCCCCACGAGGCCGGGGCGGCGGCCGCGCGGGCGGAACTCGACCTCGAGCGAAATCGCGTCGATGAGAGAACCCTCGTGGTCGCACGCCAGGCCGCGCGTTTCGGGCGGAGTGCCGAGGACCTGGACCGACTCGCTCGGGTCCATGTGGCACTCGGTCAGACGGCCGAGGCCGAGCGGGCCCACCTGCGTGCGAAGAGCCTGCGGGAAGCAGCTCTCCGATTGTCTCCGGGTCCTCCTCGTCGAGCGATGGATGACCCTCGGTCACCGGATCGCCCCGTTCTTTGATCGAGATTGTCGGGTAGGCGACACTCATTACCTTTGCTCTTCTATAACCTGACTATCAGGGGAGGTGCGTGGGCCCGAGTGCCGCCACCGGCTTCATTCTACGCTCTGTCGTCCCATGGACGTGCAGGGTGAGTAGATGGATGGATCGAAGAAAGAGCCAAAGAGAGAGAGTGAGGAGGTTTACATGATGTTGAACCGTTGGATCGCGTCGGCTTGTCTCATTGTCGCCCTCGTCTGGGGTAGTACGGCACAAGCGCAGCAGCTCTATTCGCTGGAACCCGACAGCGGTGGCCAGATTCAGATCGGAGGTGGTCTGCCGCTTCCGGTCGGCCCCGCGGGCATCTTCAATGGCGGGAAGGTGCCCGGGGAAGCCGCCCTCTTCCCGCCCCTGCTCGTTAAGCCGCGCAACTTGGTGATCAACGGGACGGTGGGCGGAGGCCTTCAGTTCCCGCCGGGCGTGCTCTCGCGCATGGCGCCCGGTGTGCCGAATCCGGTCGCGGTCTTCCCGCAGAATCCGAAGGTCTTCCAGGTCGCGACCTCGATCGACTACCGGTGGCCGGCGGCCGCTGCGACGTTCGTCCCGAACGGCGGCCCCGGAGACACGATTCTGGCGACCGCCGGTGGCGGCAGAGCCATCTACAATGCGGGACCGAACCAATTTGGCGGCGCGGCCCAGTTTGCGATCGCGCCCGGCGTGGCTGCGGGAACGAGTCGCCTCGGGCCGAGCGTCGGGGGCGTAAAGCCGATCGCGAGCGTCTGGCTCAACGCCACGGCTATGGCACCCGCCTCGGTCATGGCCGTCGCGGTGGTCGGAGCGAGCGCTCCGGGCGGGCTCGCTCAGCCGGGCGCACCGATAGCGGCGCCGATTGCGACGACGATGTTTCCCAGGCCGCCCAACGGCTTCGGCGCGGTGAACGTCACGACAATGGGGACGGCGATGAACCTGGTCTGCTGCGCGGTCGGGCCGGCCGGCACGATCATGGCGTCGGTCTTCCCGATCTTCCCGTTTGGGGCGGGGGTCCCCGGTATCACCAATAAGGTGACGGCCAGCAAAGGCTTCCCCTGGACGACCGGTACGATCACGCTCTCGCAGCCTGGTGCCGTGCCGGCCGAGATCTTCTTCCTGAAGGGCAAGGACACTCGCGTCGCGGGCGAGGGCAACATCTCGTTGGTATCCGGCGCTCTGAGCCTTCGCAGCAAGTCGGGTCCGAACGGAAACCGGGGCTGGCTCAGCCTGACCCTGCCGGAGCCGAGCGCGGCGCTCGGCGCGATGGGTGCCCTGGCGATGCTGGGTGCCTGTCACGGAGTCGTTCGCCGGCG
>JANNQH010000550.1:0-2462 GCA_031400655.1 Deltaproteobacteria bacterium
GGCGCACCGGGGCCGGGGCCCGCGCCCGGAACCGGATCATCACCCGGCGGCGGCTCGATGATCCCGAACCCGCCGCCCTGACAACCGGCGTTGACCGTCGTGCAGGCGGAGCGAAGTGCGAGCGGAAGGCCGGGCGGACCCGAACCGGGACCACCACCGGGAACTCCGCCCAGGCCCATCGCGCCCGGACCGGCCGCGCCGACCGGCGGCAGCGGATCGATCAGGCTCGAGGGATCGATCGCAGGACCGGCGTCCGCGAAGGCCGGCGCGCCCCCGAGCAGCGGGATGCGCGCGTCATGACCCGGCGCGGCGAACATCGCTTCTCGAGGATTCGCGATGACGCAATCGCCCGGGCGCGCGCTCTTGCCTTCCGCGCGGCGCGTGACGGCGACGGGCTTCACCCAATCGCAGATCATCGAGTAGGCGCCCGCCTTCTCGCGCAGGATGCGGGCCTCGCGGTCGCCGCCAAGGACGGTGCTGGAGGAGTCGAGGGCGACGAGCTCGATCGGATCACCGGTCTTGCGCGGATCGACGACGCGGACCGCGCCTTCTTCGAGGGTGACGCGGGTCTGGCCGTCGGCGTTGCGGTCGACGCGGGCCTTGCTCTTCTCCGGGAGCTGGGCGAGCGCTTCGTCGTGCCAGAGGCCAGCGGTCGAGCCTGCCCCGGTGCGTACGCTGTCGCCGGCGTAGATCGGATCGCCGATCTGGAGGGCGCGGACCTGACCGCTCGGGCTCACGGCCTCGACCTGGCCCTGGACGCTCGCCACCTCGGCGATCGGTTGAGCGGCCTGCTGGTTCTCGTCGGACGCTCGCGCGCTGAACGCGGCGAGAAGTCCGAGACAGCCCAGTGCGATCGCGGCGCTCTGGCACACGCCACGCAGCGCCCGACGTCCCATCGGAACGATCGCTGAAAGCGAGATCAGCTCGAGTTGCTTCTTCATGTTGCTCTCTCCCGACCGGCTTCGCGGCTAGCGAAGCAGGCCAATCGTGACGAACGCACCCACGATGTGACGGTCGTAATTGAAGACATCGGTGTTCGAATCGTTGTTCAGGTACTGGTATCGGGCGGAGACCGACAGCCAGTCGGTGATCGGACGCGTCAACACCACACCCGCGGTCCCGATCAGATCCTCGCGGTCGCGCACCGACTCGCCCACCAACAGGAACGAAGATTCGCTCTCGTAGTCGTCGTATTCAGCGCCGCCCTGAATGTCGAGGATGAAGCGCATGGGCAGCGTCTGTCGAATCCCGAGCCAACCGCCGCCGCCGGTGAAATCGTACTCGCCACCCTTCGCCGTATAGTCCCGGACGAAGACTCCCCCCCGCAGCGTCGTCGAATCTCCGACCCCGATCAGGTGGTCGTATCCCGCGAGCACGTCGTGGCCGTCCCGATCGCGGTAGTTGCGCTGCTGCGTGAAGCTGCGGCCGACGACGTCGTTGGAGTTGAACACCTCGTCATAGCGGAAATCGTTGTAGGCGTACCGCACGTAGAGTGAACCCATCCCGCCTCGGCCGAAATCGTGGCGCAGCTCCGGTCGGATCCCGCCGAAGCGAAGGAACTCGTCCCCGTCGAAGAACCCGAAGCCGCCCTCGGGCGCGATCCGCAGCAGCGTGCGGGCGCCAAGGTCGCGATCGAGCCACGGGGAAGCCGTGATGAAATGCTGACCGAAATCCTCTGCTTGGAAGGGCTGCGAGCCCGTGTAGTTCGCGCCCACGCCACCACCCCAGCCGTTCGACCGGAAGAGCTCTGCTCCGCCGTCGAGGGCCCACCAGGCGCGACCGTCGTCGTCGTCGGAGATGTTCGAGGGCTGCGCGATCGCGTCGCTTCGCAGCGAGATGTTCGAGTCGTAATCGAGCCCCGCCTGAGCGGTCAGCCATCGGCTCGGACCCGCCGCCGCGCGCCGCGCGTCCGCCTGCGCCAGGGCCTCGCCTGCGCGCTCGGCCCAGACCGTTCCGGGGGCGCTGGTCTGCACGCCGCGGAGCAGCTCCTCCGCGCGCTTCGTATTGCCGGCCTCAGAGTGGGCGAGCGCTGCATAGTAGTTCGACGCCGGCTCGATCGTGTCGCCACTGAGACTCCGCGAGCGGTCCAGGCGATTGACGGCGGCGGCCGGATTTTCCTGCTCGAGCAGGATCATGCCGAGGTAGAGCTCCGCCTCCGGATTGTTTGGCAGCATCTTCTGGGCCTGCTCGAGGTCGGCGCGGGCTGCGTCCTTCTCGCCCAGGTGGTATTTCGCGACGCCGAGCGCCAGGCGCGCGTCGCCGGAGCTCGGATCGTGGGCCACCGCGCGCTCGAGGGCGGGCTTCGCCGCGGCGAAGTTCTTCGTGCTGATGAAGCAGCGGCCGGCCATCAGCGCCGTCGCATCGTCGCCGGCCGGGTCGATCGCCTTCGCCTGATCGATGAGCGGAAGGGCCGCGCTGCAGTCGCCATTCGTTGCGAGCTGCGCGGCGCGAGAGCGCAGCAC
>JANNQH010000551.1:0-3578 GCA_031400655.1 Deltaproteobacteria bacterium
GCCGACATCCACTTCACGCCGAACGCCGCGATGATCGCGGCGGAGATCGTCGAGAAGGTCCGGATCAACCCGGGCAACTACGCCGACAAGAAGCGCTTCGAGGTGTACGAGTACGGCGACGCGGAGTACGCGGCGGAGCTCGAGCGGGTGGCGGCGCGCTTCCGGCCGCTCGTCCTGCGCTGTAAACAAAATGGCGTCGCGATGCGGATCGGGACGAACCATGGCTCGCTCTCCGATCGCGTCATGAACCGTTTCGGCGACACGCCGCAGGGCATGGTCGAAAGCGCCCTCGAGTTCCTCGACGTGTGTGAGGGCGAGGGCTTTCACGACGTCGTCTTCTCGATGAAGTCCTCGAATACCCAGGTCGCCATCGCCGCCTATCGCCTGCTCGCGGCGCGCCTCGAAGAGCGGGCGCCCGGCGTCCCCTCGTATCCGTTCCACGTCGGCGTGACCGAGGCGGGCGACAGCGAGGATGGCCGCATCAAGAGCGCGATCGGGATTGGCGCCCTGCTCGAGGATGGGCTCGGCGACACGATCCGGGTCTCGTTGACGGAAGATCCCGTGCGAGAGATTCCCGTCGCGCGCGAGATCGCGCGGGTCGCGGGGCAGGGCGCGCGTTCCCCGAGCGCGGGGGCGGCGCAAGCCATCGAAGACGCCGAACGCATCGCGCTCACGTCGCCGCCTCTCTCGGATCCCTTCGCACACGCCCGGCGAGTCACCGGCGAGCGCTCGCTCGCGGGGCCCCGGGGCGGACTCCCGGTCGGCGGCGAGGCGCCGGTGCGCGTCGAGCTCGATCGACCCACGGCGCTCGAGCGGCCGATCGAGACGGCGGCGCAGCTCGCCGTCGAGCTGGCGGCGCTGCGCGATGTGGAGTGTGAATCGCTGCTCGTGTCGTGGCGCGCCGGCGATTCTCTCGAAGCGCTCGCGCGGCTCGAGCAGGAGCTCGCATCGCTCGGGCTCGAGCTTCCGATCTCGCTGCGGGTCGAGGTCGGCCACGCGGCCGGTCTCGCCGCCTTCCTCACGGGAGAGGCCGATGGGCTTGCTATCCGGTTTGGACGGCTGGTGGGACGCATCGATCCCGGGACAACCGACGCGGCGATGCTGGCCCTTGCGCAGGCGGCGCGTCGGGCCGCGACCGGGCTCGAGTGGGAGCTCGTGGCCGGCAAGCACGAGATTCCGACGCTCGTGCGGCGCGCGCTCGCGGCGCACGCGGGCGGATCCGGTGCGCCCGTCGGCCGCGAAGCGCTGCCGATCATGAGTCTCGCGCCGGGCGCATCGCCGCACGCGGTGCGCGTGCTCGTATCGGTGTTGGCGGACGAGCAGGCGGACGGGGCACCGATCGTCCTGCGCCAGCGTGTCGGGGGCTCGCGAGGTGAGCGCGCGAGCGCCATCTCCAGAGATGCCGAAGACGCCGGACAGGCTGTCTCGGAGTCCGCTCTGATCGAGGCGGCGGTTTCGCTCGGGTCGTCGTTGTGTGACGGGATCGGCGATGTCGTCTCGCTGGAGACGCAGGGGAGCGCGTCGGCCACGGTCGATCTCGCCTATCGCATCCTGCAGGGCGCGCGTTTGCGGACGACGCGCACAGAGTACATCTCGTGTCCCTCCTGCGGCCGGACGCTCTTCGACCTCGAGCAGACGACCGCGAAGATCAAGCAGCGGACCATTCATCTCTCGGGCGTCAAGATTGCGGTGATGGGCTGCATCGTGAACGGGCCGGGCGAGATGGCAGACGCGGATTTCGGCTATGTCGGCTCGGGCGTGGGACAAGTCACGCTCTACGTCGGCAAGCAGATCGTCGAGCGCGCGGTGCCCGAGGCGCAGGCGCCCGATCGATTGGTCGAGCTGATCAAGCAGAACGGGCGCTGGCTGGACGCCTAGCGTCTCTTGTCAGGAGAGGGGCCGGGGGCGCGAGCGTGATCGACAGGTCGAGCGGGCGAGCCCTACTGCCAGTTCCCCGGCGACGCGACCGCCGGCAGATCGCCCGTCTCGCGCCACGACCGGAGCTGCTCGACGAGCTCGACGCTGCGGGCGCCCTGCGTGGACGCGTGGTGCGGGCCGACCAGCCAGAGGGCGATCACGACGAGAATAGAGGCCACGATCGTCCCCTCCGCTGCGCCGAGGGCGCCGCCGCCCATCCGATCCGCCCATCCGAGGCCCACCGCCGCAGCACTTCGCCGCAAGGTTCGCCCGACGACCGCGAGCACCGCAATCGTCGCCACGACGAGCAGCACCCCCGCGATCCAGAGCGACGTCCCACCCGTCAGCTCGCCGCCGCTCCGGCCCGTCAGCCAGCCGGAGACGGGCGTCACGTACAGCCGCGTCACGATCGTTGCGAAGCCGACCGTGGCGAGTGACAAGCCCTCGCGAATCAGTCCGATCCACAGGCCGCGCAAGCAGGCGAGTGCGACGATCCCGAGCGCGATCTGATCGAGGACCGGGAGACTCGAGAGATTCATTCGAAGAGCGCTCCGAGGGGAAAAACAGCGAGATCGGTGGCTTCGCTCGCCCGCTTCTCCGGTTCGGCGCTTCGCGTCGCGAGGGGGACCGTCGACCAGCCCGCGGCTCCCCGTGCGTCGTGCGTCGTCCTGGCGGTCTCGCCCACGAGCCCTAGATACATGCGGGCCTCGCGCCGCGTCGGGTCACCCTCGAGCACCTGCTGCCATTCCCGGATCGCGTCGGTGGTTCGCCCCATCGCGTAGCAGGTGAGGCCCTTCTGGATCTGGCTCTCGACGAGACCCGGGTGGACGTCGAGGATGCGCTCGAACTCCTGCAGCGCCTGGAACGGAAGCCCGGCCTCGCGGAGCGTCACGCCGAGCCGATGCCGGATGTCGTGGAAGGTCGGGCAGCGGTCGAGGGCCTGGCGATACTGCTCGATCGCCTCGCGGCGAAGACCGGCCTCTGCCAGGGCGTCGGCCAGGACCGCCTGTTGGTTGCTGAGCTTGCCCCGCGTGGTGGGGTCGAGCTCCCCGGCACTCGCCCGCGAGAGCTGGCCCGCGCGCTCCGCATGGCTCGCCGACTGGTCGAAGTCGCCCTGTCGCTCGCACACGCTCGCCAGGGCGACGAGGGCCTCGACGTAGGCCGGATTGATCCGGAGCGCTGCTCGCAGGCTTGCACTCGCCGCCTCGAGCTCGTCCCGGCGCTCGTGAAGGATCCCCAGCATGTAGTGGACGTCGGCGAAGCGAAGGCCTGACTCGATCAAGCGGAGCAGATGGCGCTCCGCGGCGGCATCATCGCCACGCTCGAAGGCGCGGCGGCCCTGCTGGAGATTCTCCCGATCGGTCGGAGTCGGCGAAAGCGATGCAGGCCGATTGAAATCCATCTCGAAAACTCCCCCCGAAGCGTGTCGAGTGATCTGCGAACGGCCGCGAAGATCGCACCCCGATCGCATCGCGTCGAGCTGAAGGTCGCTCCGCCCGGGCCCTCATTCCGCCCGGGCGATGCGGGACCGGGCGCTGCGCGCCGAGGGGGTGTCGGCGTAGTTCTCGACCACGACGTGGTAGAGCCGGAGCGCCTCGTCGTTGCGCCTCATCTTCTCGAGACTCAGGCCCAGCCGAAAGAGCGCCCGCGCATCGAGGCCG
>JANNQH010000552.1:0-6206 GCA_031400655.1 Deltaproteobacteria bacterium
GCTGCCATCTTTCGCGCACTCCATGTCGGTCAGGAAAAGCGTGTCGAAGACCTGGTCGTCTCCGATCTGCATGTAGCCGTCCTTGGTCTCGAGCAGCGCTTCGAAGATGTTGTTGCGATTGCCCGAGACCCGGTACTGGTACTCGGGCGAGATGCGCGCCCAGAGATATTGATTGTCGACGTTCTCGGCACCCCATTTCGATTCCGAGTCCGGGTTGCGCACGATCCGCGGCGTCGCCGGATCTGAGAGCTGGAGCGCTTGAAGGATTCCGCCCGTCACGAGGCCGAGCGCATAGCGAACGCCCTCGGACTGGACCTCGCCGGGAACGGGAGTCGACGTCGCGGGGTAGGCGAGCAGGTGTTGCCCCGCCTGATCGAGAGAGCGGCAGAACTCGCTCCAGGCGCTCCCGTCGAGCAGGCGCTTCGCGTTCTCCTGCTGCGTACGTATGGGGAATCGGAGCTCGTCCCGCAGTGCCTGACCGGATTTTCCGGTTCCACCGATGGCTGCTTCTTTGCTCATGGTCGCTCCTTCTCGTTCGTGTCGGGGCCCGGACGGGCCCGGCTCAGCTCTCGATCTGGATCCGGTACTTCGCGTAGTAGTCCGCGAATCGGGCCCGCTCGGTCTCGAGATCGAGCCCGGTATCGCTGAAGTCGTAGCGATGACTGCCGTGGCGGCCTTTGGGCTTGTTCGCGATGTAGTCGCGCTGGGCCTTGCGGGCACTGTCGGGGTAGTCGATCCCGAAGTGTGCGTAGGCTCCGGCCAGGGCCGTCACCGGGTCGCGCATCAAATCCGCATAACGGAGATCGAAGCACTGCGCGGCCGGGAGCTTTCCGCTCTCGCGCAGCGCCGTCATGCCGTCGAGCAGCGCTTTGCAGGTCTCGCCCGTGAACCAGTTTGCCAGCGCGTTGGCATCGACGGCGTCCGAGCGCACGAATGCGGTCGAATACAGGATCGAGACGACCGAGGGCAGGATCTTGATCGGATCGCGGTGGGTGAAGACGATGCGCGCGTCCGGGTAGACGGCGAGCAGCGCGTCGAGCTGGGACATGTGGGACGGCGATTTCAAGACCCAGCGCTCGCCGGGGCAGCGCCATTGGAGGTTCTGCAACATCTGCTTGTGGAACTGGAAGGCCGGCACCCGGTCGCAGGTGTTGTACCAGGCCGCATAGCTCGGGACGACATGGCGCCCCATCCATTCGTCGGACACGAACGAATGCCCCATCACTTGAACGTCCTCGACCGGGATGTCGCCGCCGAGCTCGTGCATCGTGTCGTACTCGGGCACGATCTCGCACCAGAGGCGGATCTGGCGGTCGGCTCGCTCGATGCGGGGATCCGTCCCGTATGTCGCTCGCTCGGGGGGCGGGCAGGGATTGCGGACCTCCCAGTGGCGCGGGGCGCGGTGGCGGGGATCGGCGGCGAGCAGCTCGTGGGTGATCGAGGTGCCGGTGCGCGGGAGGCCGGTGATGAAGATCGGCCGATCGATCTGCTCGCGCGTGATCTCGGGATGCCGCTTGCGCCAGTCGGTCAGCTCGAGGCGAGCCTCGAGAGCGTTGCGCAGATCGTCGCGGGCGATCAGTCGGCCGACGGTATGCAGCTTCGCCTCGTCGCGCAGCGAGGCGACGAAGATCCGATAGGGCTCCCAGAATTCGTCGCTTCCGAAATCGTCGAGACCCGTCCGGGCGCGGGCTTCCGCGGCGAGCTTGTCCGGATCGAGCTCGATCCAGCCGGGGTCACTGTTCTCGTTCAGGGCCTGCACCCAGGCGGGGCGCGGACCGGGCTGCCAGATAGACACGCTTTTCCTCTTGAATCCTCGTGATTCCGCTTGAACGGCGTCAGGGCATGTACGACCCGCCGCTCACGCTCACGAGCTGACCCGTGAGATGCGCCGAGCGACAGGACGCGAAAAAGAGTGCGAGATCGGCGATGTCTTCGGGGCGGCCGATGCGGCGGATCGGCTGCGACGCGACGTTGAAGAGCGATTCCCCCGACGCGGCCGCGGCCGCCATCTTCTCGGGCGTCCCGAAGAACTCGTAGCCGTATTTGCGCCAGAAGCTGCCGTCGCCGACGTGGTCTGCCTGGTGGGGCACGATCCAGCCCGGAGCGATGCAGTTGATGCGCACGCCGAGGGGACCCCACTCGTACGCGAGCCCCTTCGAGAAGGCCATCACGAAGCCCTTCGTTCCGCCATAGGTCGAAACCATGTTCGCGGCGGCGGGCTCGAGTGCTGAGTTCGAGGTGATGTTGATGATGCTGCCGGTTGCGCGCTCGACCATGCTGCGACCGACCGCGCGGGTGCAGTTGTAGACGCCCCAGATGTTGAGATTGACTTCCCACTCGGCCTCCGAGCGGGGCTTCTCGAGGAACGGGCGCGGATAGAAGACGCCGCCCGCGTTGTTCACGAGCACGTCGACGGGACCGAACTTCTTTGCCGCGGTCTCGACCATCCGCTCGACGTCGTCCTCGTGCGTGACGTCCGTGGGCACCACGATCACCTCGCCCGGCAGATCTTTCGCCGCCTTTGCGACCTCCTCGCCCTTCGCGCCGTCGCGCGTCGCGATCGTCACGTTCGCGCCTTCGGCCGCAAAGCCCAGCACCAGACCGCGGCCGATGCCGCCGCTGCCGCCGGTGATGATCGTGCTCTTGCCTGCGAGTTCGAGATCCATGCGCGCCTCCTGGGCCACGCATCCTAGCCCCGTGCGCGTGCTAGCGTCGACCGCCCCGAGACTCCCGATGCCGGACCCATGCAGGACCCACGCAGGAGAAAGAAGATGTCTGCAGCCGACGCGCCGCCCACCAAGGCGGTCGCTGATCCCGAGAGCTACCGAGACGCGCTCGACCGCTGGATGAAATCTCGTCTGCCGCAGGCGACGGTGCTTCGCGTTCACGATGTCGACATGCCTCGCGCGACGGGCTTCTCGAACGAGACGGTCTTCTTCCGGGCGAGCTGGCGCGAGGCGGGCGTCGATCGGACGCAGCGGTTCGTGGCCCGCATCGAGCCGCCGGACGGCGGGCTCTTTCCGATCCAGACGTCTCAGTGCGAGGTCTCGGTCGAAGTCCAGTACCGGATCATGTCGGCGGTTGCGCAGGCGGGCATCGTGCCGATGCCGAAGCTCGTGGCCTACGAGGGTGACCGCGGCGTGCTGGGCCGGCCCTTCTTCGTGATGGAGTTCGTGGAAGGCGTGATTCCGGCGGATGTACCGCGTTATTCGCAGGCGGGATTCCTGGTCGATCAGGCGACGCCCGCCGAGCGCGAGCGGATGGTACGCGAAGGCGTCGAGGTGATGGGCAAGCTCGCGCGCGTCGATTGGCGAGAGCTCGGGCTCGAATGGCTCGATGTGAAGGGGAAGGGGGCACCGACCCTGCGCGATCAGGTCGAGCTCTACCGGCGTTATGCGACGAGCGAGCTCGCCGGCCGCGATCATCCGGTCCTGTTTCGGAGCCTCGACTGGCTCGACGCGAATGCCCCGGATGCCCCGACCGGCATTTCATGGGGCGACAGTCGCCTCGGCAACGTCATCTGGCAGGACTACCGCGCTGCCGCCGTGTGCGATTGGGAGGCGGTCTCGCTCTGCCCACCGGAGGCCGACATCGGCTGGTGGGTGATGTTCGATCGCACGTCCTTCGAAGATCTCGGGGCGACCCGCATGGCGGGATTCCCGACACGCGAGGAGATGGTTTCGATCTGGGAGCGGGCGACCGGGCGGCGTGTGCACGACACGATCGACTACTGGGAGATCTTCGGCCTGATGCGCTTCTGCGCGATCATGATCAAGCTGGGCGATCGCATGGTGCGGGCCGGCGTGGTTCCGGCGAGCGTCGAGATGTGGCGCGAGAACGGCACGACGACCTCGTTGGCGAGCCTGCTCGCCCGGCAGGGGGCGTAAAGCCCGGTCGGGACTGGATCGTGCCGGTTGCTTGCCGGCTACTTGCCGGGCGTGTGTCGTTGAGTGGAAAAATTTTGCCTTTTCTCTGCGTGGGTATGGTCTGGGATCTAATGGGCAAAAGATTTCTATTTATGAGGGTCTAGACCCGCATGGCCGATTTGGGACATACCTGTAGACGACAGGTTCAAGTATTTGATTTAAAAGGCCTTCAGAAGCCCGACCCAAAATCGACGTGCGATTGGCATGTGAACTGCATCACAAGCCGACCATGGAATTCCGACCTTCGCGTCTTGCTACGGCTGTCTTTCTTTTGGCGATGTCCCTGCTTGGGGCGAGCCCCTCGTGGGCGATCGGTTTCACCGTTCACGGCTACGACCTGGGCGAGAAGATCACGCTCACCGGCGGCCAGCAGGTCTGGACGGCGGAGCTCGATGTCAGCCTCGAAGGCGTTGCCGACCACGTCTCGTCGTTCTGCGTAGACATTTATACGTCGATTGGCCCCGGCCTCTACTCCGCCGCGGACGTCCTCGACGCCTACAGCTCGCCGAGCCCGGCGGGCGAGACCCCCCGAAATTTCGCCTGGGCGGGTCATGTGGTCGAGAACTTTGGCGACGTCGACCTGCTCGTGGCCGCCGGCATCACCCGGGATCAGGCGATCACCGGTGTCCAGGCTGCGATCTGGGAAGGCATCTACGGCGGCGGCAAGATCGTCCGCAGCAGTCTCTCTGTCGGCGCCCAGCTGGTCTACGACCGCATCCTGACGACGAGCGTCGTCGGCGACGGCAGCGCGTTGGTGGTCGACCTGCGCGGCTGGCAGGACCAGGTGATCGTCGGTTCGAACCCGGTTCCCGAGCCGAGCGCTGCGCTGGTCTTCGGGATCGGCACGCTGGTAGTCGGCAGCTGCATGCGACGTCGGGTCGCCTGACCCGGAGCGTGCGCACGCGGCAAGGCTCAGATCTGATCCGAGTCGGCAAGACAGAAACGGCGCCCGGCCACATCACGTGATCGGGCGCCGTTGCTTTTCACGGAATCCGCCGCTTCACCCAATCGCCCATCCGCTGCATCGCATCCGTCGCCTCCGGGAACTGCCCGCAGAGCCCGACGTAGCCGTGCACCATCTCGTTGACCAGATCGACGGTGACCGAGGCGCCGTCGCGCCCGGCGCGCAGCAGCAGCCGGGTGGAGTCGTCGGCCGTGGTATCGATCTGGCCGACCGCGAGATAGATGGGCGGCAGGCCCGACAGGTTCGCGTGCAGCGGTGAGAGCAACGGATCCCGGAGGTCGCCACGCGGCCCTGCGTAGTCGCGAAAGCGCGCACGGATCCAGAGCGGCGAGACGAAGGGGTCCTTGCCGCGCGCCTCGACCGCGGCGTCGCCGGTCTGTTCGGAATCGAGCCAGGGGGTCAGGCCGACGAGGCAGGCCGGCATCGGCTCGCCCAGGTCGCGCAGTCGGCAGGCCGCCGCGAGGGCAATGCCGCCGCCGCAGGAATCGCCCACGAAGGCCGTGCGCTCCGGGCGGACGCCGCGGGCCTGCAGTGCGCGCCACGCCTTCAGGGTGTCGTCGAGGGCCGCGGGGTAGGGATGTTCCGGGGCCCAGCGATATTGGAAGCAGACGACCCGGGCCGCGAGGTGGCGCGAGAGCTGCTCGCCGTAGTCGAGGTAGTGCTGGACGATCGTCGAGACGAAGGCACCGCCGTGGACGTGGACCACGACACGGTCGCTCGAGCGGTTCTCGGGCGTCGCGATCCAGGTCGCCTCGATGCCGTCGAGGTCGACCTGCTCGAGCCAGGTCCCGGGGCTGGCGCTCGTCGGATGGATGGCGTGCATCTTGGCTCGCACGACCTCGACCGGATCCATGTGGTCGACGTTCCCGCCCGGCATCAGGCTCATCAGCTTCTTGTACTGCTCGCTCGCCACGCTGTTCCTCCTCGTCTCGCCCTCGTTTCGTGCTGGCCAGTGGCCCTGCTCGCGAGCTCGGGTCGATTATACGCAGAACTCGCGCACGCAGACCGCATCCGGGAGGTCTGCGGCCGTCCGCCGGTGCGCGCGCCGCGGCTGCAGGTTAGGGTCTGCGCCAGGTTCAGGTTTCCAATCCCGCCCGGAGACAACGGTTTTCACCCGGAGATAACGCCATGGCCGCCGCGCCGGACCTTCGCCTCTCGACCAGTCTCTTCGATCGAATGAAGCCGATCGACGTCGATACCCACATCACCGAGCCCCCGACCGTCTGGACGGATCGCGTCTCGAAAAAATGGGGCGATCAGGTTCCTCATATCAAGCACATCGACGGCCGCGATCTCTGGGTCGTCGGCGATCAGAT
>JANNQH010000553.1:0-2501 GCA_031400655.1 Deltaproteobacteria bacterium
CGAGCACGCGCAGCGGGTGGCGCTGCGCGATCAGCTCGACGAAATCGCACTCGCCCTCCCGCCCGAGCTTGTCGACCTGCTCCCGCGCGCACTCGGTCACGATGTCGTCGAGGCGCCGGATGCTGCGCGGCGTGAAGAAGCCACTCGCGACCTTGCGGAATTCGCGGTGCTCCGGCGGATCCATTTCGATGATTGTCCGCATGCTGCCAAAGCTCGTCGAATCGGCGATCCGGCGGGCTTCCTGCTCGAAGCTGACGAGCGTTGGGCCCTTCGAGTTGCTGAAGATGTTGGGCTTGCTCGAGATCTTGACGATGTCCGCGTGGCGCGTGATCGCGTAGAAGGGCGGAAACTCGCTGCTCTCGCAGCGCCAGACGGGCGCGTGCTTTCGGAGCTGTGTCCAGGCGTCGTGGGGCTGGCCGGCGACGCCGTAGTTGCGGGAGGCGATCAGATCGTCGGGAGTGAAATCGAACTGCATCGGAGCATCCTCGCTGGTCACGGGCCCGCCGCTGCGAGCTGACGATTCACTCTAGCAAGCCCTCGTGCGTACAGGACAGGCATCGTGCCGGTGCTCCGGCCGGGCCTCGCCGCGGACTCGGGTGTCGGACGGCACGCGTCAACGGGCTGCTGGTGTCTGCGATCGTGGTACCGCGCGTGCGTCCTCTATCTCGCCCGCGACGAGGCCCGACCGGAGCACGCGTTGCGGTTGCGCTTCTCGTTCGATCGGAAATGCATGCGGTGGGATGTCGGAGGGGGTATCGGGTCTGCGACTCAGCTTCCGTTGAGGTCGACGCGCTGCTTGACGATCTTGCGGCAGATCGCGAGGTTCGGAGCGAAGCTCGGGCGCGCGATCATGCGCTCGGCGAAGGTCACGACGCGCGGCCAGCGGCGGACGTCCGGCAGTCCCGCCACCATCTCGAGCTGCGCGAGCTGGACCCCGACGGCGATGTCGGCGATCGAGAGCGTGGCCCCGAGTAGATGGCGCGCGTCCTCGGGCTTTGCAGCGCCCGCTCCTTCGAGCTCCGACTCTAGATAGTCGAAGAGCCGCGGCAATTTGTCGTTCCAGCTGGCCCTGGCAGTCTCGATGTCGGGCGGCTTCCCCTGGAAGCGCGCGAACATGATCGGGCGGAAGATGCCCATGCCGATCGCGCTGGCGAGCTCGCTGTCGGCCCACTCCTCGAGCCAGATGGCGCGGCCGTGTGCAAAGGGCTCGCTCGGATAGAGCGAAGGGGTCGGATGTTTGCGTTCGAGGAAGGCGCAGATCGCCGACGAGTCCGGGAGCGTCCCCGCGCGTCCTTCCCGACCGACCGTCGTGTCGCGCAGGACGGGGATCCGCCGGGCCGGGCTGATCTGCTTGAACCAGTCGGGCATCGGCATGATGTTGACCGACTCCGACTCGAAGGGGACGCCTTTCTCGCGCAGGACGACCTCGGCCTTGCGCACGAAGGGCGAGAGCGGTGCTCCATAAAGAATCAGGGTCATGGATCGCCTCCTTGGTCAGCCCGGTCCGAGAATGGCATAGTCGAGCGCAACCTCGAAAGGAGGCTCCGATTGGATACCCAGCTCGCCCGCGATCTCGGCCTCGAGTTCCCGATCTTCGCCTTCACCCATTGCCGCGATGTCGCCGCCGCCGTCTCGAAGGCTGGCGGCATGGGTATCCTTGGCGTCGCCGCCCATTCGCCGAAGGGCCTGCGCGCCGAGCTCGAATGGATCGAGAAGGAAGTCGGCGACAAGCCCTACGGCGTCGATCTGCTGCTGCCCGCCAAGTTCGTCGGCAGCGACCGCCAGGGCGGCTTCGACGCAAGCGAGCTCGACGCTCGCATTCCCGAAGAGCACCGCCGCTTCCTCGACGAGCTGCTCGCCCGCTACGACGTTCCGCAGCTCCCGCCCGACACGAAGCTCACGGGCGAGCTGCTCGTCGGCTTCGATAAACAACGCGAAATCATCGAGATGCTCTTCGAGTACAAGATCAAGCTGATCGCGAGCGCGCTCGGTCCCCCGCCCGCCTGGATGATCGAGCAGGGCCGCGCGCGCGGCGTCAAGGTCGCGGCGCTCGCCGGCACCGTCGAGCACGCGAAGCGCCACGCAGCGGCCGGCGTCGACATCGTCATCGCCCAGGGCTACGAGGCGGGTGGCCACACGGGCGAAGTCGCGACGATGGTGTTGGTTCCCGAAGTCGTCGACGCCGTCTCGCCCATCCCCGTCCTCGCCGCCGGTGGCATCGGCAGCGGCCGCCAGATCGCCGCCTCTCTCGCGCTCGGCGCCCAGGGCGTCTGGCTCGGATCGCTCTGGCTCACGACCGAAGAGGCCGAGACCCATCCCGTCGTCAAGCAGAAATTCCTGAAGGCGAGCTCGAGCGACACGATCCGGAGTCGCTCGCTGACGGGCAAGCCCGCTCGCCAGCTCCGCAGCGCCTGGACCGACGCCTGGGAAGATCCCGCGAACCCGAAGCCGCTCCCGATGCCGCTCCAGCCGCGACTCGTCCGCGAAGCCCAGGCCCGCAT
>JANNQH010000554.1:0-14597 GCA_031400655.1 Deltaproteobacteria bacterium
CCGGATGGTCCCGCTGACGGGCCCGGTCGACGAGGTGCTTCGCGATCTGCGCCGCTACCGCGAGCTCGGCGTCGCCCACGTCGCCCTCTGGCCCGCCGGTCGCTTCGACCGGGCCGACGCCTACATCGCCGCGATGGAGCGTCTGGCGCGCGAGATCGTGGGCCCGCTGAGGTCCGATCCGGGCCACGCGGCGTGACGGAAGCGGGGCGAACGCGCTCGGCTGCGGCCACTCCGAGCATGAGTGAGCGCGGCGATCGGATCACCGGGCTCGCCTACGATCCGGCGGACCCGCAATTCGTGACGGATCCCTCCGACTACTATCGCTGGCTCCGCGACGAGGCTCCGGTCCATCGCCATCCGGGCTCGGGCAGCTTCTTGCTGTCGCGCTTCGAGGATGTCTGGGAGGCGACCGCCGACTGGCAGAGCTACTCCTCGGCGAGCCCCGTCGCGAAGCTCCTCCATATGGCCTCGATGGATCCGCCGGGCCACGACCGCCTGCGGTCGAGCGTCGCCCGCTGGTTCACGCCGGGAAAGATCGCGGCCCTCGAGTCCTCGCTGCGCACCGCCTGTCGCGAGCTCCTCGATCCGCTGCGCGGGCAGCGGCGAATCGACCTGGTTGAGGCGTTCTCGGCGATCTTCCCGAGTCGCGTCATCCACAGACTACTCGGGGTCGCCCCCCGCTTCGACGAGCCGATCCGCCACGCGGCGCTGGCGATCGGTGCTGCGCGGGATCCCGACGCGCTCGCCGCACGCATGCAGGCCTTCGTGGCGGAGACGCGCAAGGCGAAGTCGATCGACGCGGATTCGACGGCGGGGCTTCTCCCGATGCTCCAGCGCGAGACGGGACCGGACGCGCTCACGCCGGGCGAGATCGGCGGCGTCTTCAGCAACCTGATCCTGGCGGGCACCGACACGGTCACGAACCTGATCGGAAATGGTCTCGTCCTGCTCGCGCGCAATCGCGACGCGCGGGCGCGCCTCGTCGCCGATCCCTCGAAGATCCCGAACGCGGTGGAGGAGATGCTCCGATTCGAGTCCCCCGTGCAGTCGCTCGCGCGCCGGACGCTGCGGGAGATCTCGCTGCACGGCGTGACGATCCCGAAGGGCTCGGAGGTGCGACTCTTGTGGGGTGCCGCGAACCGCGACGATCGCGAGTTCGAGCGGGCCGACGTCTTCGACAGCGAGCGGGCGATCCGCCGCCACCTGGCCTTCGGCCACGGCATTCATTTCTGTATCGGGGCCGGGCTTGCACGCCTCGAGGCCCGGATCGCCTTCGAAGAGATCCTCGCGCGCTGGCCCGACTACGAGATCGATCTGGCGTCTCTCGAGCGGTTGCCGTCGCTCTGGGTGCGGGCCTGGGAGCGGGTTCCGGTCGAGCTGCGTGAGCCGGGCTAGCTGTTCTGTCAGGGGAGGCGCTTCGCGTTCGCCCAGTCCGTATGGACGAGGGGGCCCGGGGCATCGATGCGTTCGTAGCCGTGGCTTCCGAAATAATCGCGCTGGGCCTGGATCAAGCTCGCGCTGCCGTTTGCGGTCGTGAGGGTGTCGAACCAGGCGAGGGACGCCGAGAGGCCGGGGATCGGGATGCCGGCACGGGTTGCCGCGGCGACGACGCGCCGCCAACCGGGCAGGCGCTCACGCAGCTCGGCGACGAAGGTCGGCGTCGTCGCGAGGAGGGGGAAGCGTGCGTCGCCGCGAGCGGCGGTCGTGGCAGTCTCGGGCTGCTCGTTGCTCGTGAACGCCGTGCGCACCCGGTCGAGAAAACGCGCGCGGATGATGCAGCCGGATTTCCAGATGCGGGCCACGCTCGCGAGGTCGGTGCCGAAGTCGTAGGCGGCGCTGCCGCGGGCGAGCAGCTCGAAGCCCTGGCTGTAGCTCGCGATCTTCGCGGCGTAGAGGGCGGCGCGGAGATCGTCTGCACCGACCTCGTCGAGCATCTTCGTTGAGGAAGGTGCCAAGGAAGACGTCGCGGGGCGCGCGTTTGCGAAGAGCGCGCTGGCGGATAGGCGTTCGCTGCGAGCAGCGCTCTGGACGCGGGCGTCGACGGCTGCGCTGATCGTGGGGATCGCGACGCCGAGGTCGAGGGCGGCCTGGATCGTCCAGCGGCCCGTGCCCTTCTGGCCGGCGCGGTCGAGCACCGCGTCGAGCAGGAGTCCGCCAGCGATCTGCGGGTCTTCGGTGCGGAAGATCCGGGCCGTGATCTCGATCAAATAGCTTTCGAGCTCCGCCGCGCCCCAGGTCGAGAAGACGTCTGCGCAGCGCGAGGGAGTCCATGCGAGTCCCTGGCGCATCAGGGACGCGATCTCGGCGATCAGCTGCATGTCGCCGTATTCGATGCCGTTGTGGACCATCTTCACGAAATGGCCGGCGCTGCCGCGGCCGCACCAGGCGACGCAGGGACCCGTGTCGGCGGGTGCGGCGACGGATTCGAGCAGCGGGCGCAGACGATTCCAGGCTTCGAGCGTACCGCCGGGCATCATCGAGGGGCCACTGAGGGCGCCTTCACTCCCGCCGGAGACGCCCATGCCGACGAATTGCCAGGGGGCATCGGCCGAGGCGGCGATGCGGCGGTTGCTGTCGTGGAAGAGGCTGTTGCCGGCGTCGACGACGACGTCGTCCCGTTCGAGCAGACCCGAGAGACCCGCCAGCGCTTCGTCGACGGGCGCTCCGGCCGGCACCAACAATACGATCACTCGCGGCCGCGCGACGGCGGAGACGAGATCCGCGAGCGATTCACAGACGACGAAGCCCGCCTCGGGATGCTTTGCCGCGAGGGCGCGGGCGGTCTCGCGCTCGCGGTCGAAGAGGGCGACGCGCTGGCCCTTGCCGACAAGCTGGCGGGCGAAATTGCGGGCCAGGTTGGCGCCCATCACGCCGAGGCCAACCATCGCGAGCGCACATTCCGGCTGCTTCATCCGTTCCATCGCTTCTCTTCTCGCACAGGGGCGGACTCGACCGCGGGTCCGAGCTGGAGATCGGTCACGACGACGAGTCCCGGAAGCCCGGTCGCGGGCAGCGCCGGGTCGCCGGCGCGCAGGCGCTGCAGGGCGGATCGCTTTCCCTCGCCGGTGGCGAGCAGCAGCGTATGGGCTGCGGTCGCGAGAGCCCGGCGCGTCAGTGTGATGCGGCGCGCGGGCGGCTTCGGCGAATCGGGGACGAAGGCGATTGAGGCGACCGAGGCAACTGAGTCAGCCGAGGTTTGCGCGTGGCCGGGAAACAGCGATGCCACATGGCCGTCCTCGCCCATTCCGAGCACCACGATGTCGAGCCCCCCCTCAAACTCGTCGACATAACGTCGTCCGACCCGGGCGAGCGCCGCCTCCGGCGCTTCGCCGTCCTCGAAGAGCGGCAGCACGCGGGCGGGTGATAGGCTGCGCGCGCCGGGCGCTGAAAATCCGGATGCGAGCGGCGTGACGCCGCGCCTGATCGCCTCCCCGCGATTCGATTCGGGGCTCGCCGTGGGCACACAGCGCTCGTCGACCCATGTCAGCGCGACTCGCCGCCAGACATCGCCCAGCTCCGGGGCGGCCCGGGCCACGACCGCGAGCGCTGAGCCGCCAGGAATCGCGAGACGGATTTCCGCTTTGGCCTCCGATGGGTCAGAGCGCGCCGCCAGCCCGCGGATCCGTTCCACCAGCCAGCCGGCCGCGTGTGCGACGGGGTCGGGGGAGACGACGATTTCGAGCGCCGCTGGGATCCGCTCTGCGCGCGGTTCACTCACGCGACCAGCCTCCCTGGCAGGCGCCGAATAACGTCTCGGCCTCCGACGGGCCCCAGCTCCCGGCGGCGTATTCGAGTAGCGGCGGAGCGGAGGGCCGCTGCCACGACATGCGTACGGCATCCGCATACTCCCAGGATGCCTCGATTTCGTCGCCACGCAGGAAGAGCGTCTGATCGCCCACCAGCGCATCCGCCAGCAGCCGCTCGTAGGCGTCCGCCGACACGCTGCCGAAATGGTCGCGGTAGTCGAAGCGCAGGTTCGCCGGCTCCATCTCCATCGTGTTTCCAGGCTGCTTCACGCCAAACGACAGCTCGATCGATTCCTCGGGCTGGATGCGCAGCGTGAGGACGTTGGGACGCGTGCGGCAGAGATCGTCGCCGGACAGGATCTGGGGGCCGTCCGCGGTGTCGAGCTCCGTCGGGCGATTGAAGAGCTGGAGCGGCGGGGTGTGGAACTGGACCTTGACTTCGGTGAAGCGCGAGCCGAGGCGTTTGCCATGGCGAAGCAGGAAGGGCACACCGCTCCAGCGCCAATTCTCGACGTGGGCGCGCAGCGCGACGTAGGTCTCCGTCGCGGAGTCGGCGGCGACGCCCTCCTCCTCGCGATAGCCCTTGACCGCGTGGGTCCCGACCGGGCCCGCGACATAACGCGCGCGCACCGAGCGCCGCTGCCCGGGATCGGCGTCTGGATGGCGGAGCGCCCGGAGCACCTCGACCTTCTGGCCCCGGATCGCCTCGGCGGCCAGCGTCGAGGGCGGCTCCATCGCGATCAGCGCCAGGATCTGGAGCATGTGGTTCTGGACCATGTCGCGAAGGGCGCCTGTCTCGTCGTAGTAGCCGCCGCGGCCGTTCTCGACGCCGAGGGTCTCGGCGACGGTAATCTGCACCAGCTCCACATGGTGGCGGTTCCAGAGCGGCTCGAAGATCGCGTTGTGGAAGCGGAAGCCCAGCAGGTTCTGGACCGTCTCCTTTCCGAGATAGTGATCGATCCGGTAGATCTGATCTTCCTGGAGCGAACGGTAAAGCTCATGATTGAGGGTGCGCGCGGAGTGGAGATCGTTGCCGAAGGGCTTCTCGACGACGATGCGGCGAAAGCCCTCGCCGCGACCCCATTTATGCAGGAGACCCGCGGCGCCGAGTCCCTCCGCGACGACGGAGAAGAGCTGGGGCTTGAGCGAGAGATAGAAGAGGCGTCCTGCGGCACGGCCACCGGGCAGCGCGTCGAGCCGCTCGCCGAGGCCGTCCATCGCATGGGGCTCGCTGGTATCCGCGGTGTGATAGAAGATGCGCGGCGCGAGCCGCTCGAAGGCGGGGCGCTGTTCGGGAGTCAGGCTTTCGGCGAGCTGTGCGCGGAACTGTTCGGTCGAGAGCGGTGTGCGCGAGACGCCGAGGATCGAGAAGCCCGAGGGCAGGCGCGGATCGGCGTCGAGGCGGGCGAACGCGGGTATCAGCTTGCGACGGGTGAGGTCACCGCTCGCACCGAAGATCACGACCTGGGGCGGTGAAGGCATACGCCGCACAGCATAGTCGGGCGCACTCGATTGTCGCTCGGGCGTTTTCTCTTCAACCGCCCGACGCGGGCGAAGCGTCCGACTCCGAGGATTCCCACTCCTGCGCACGGCTCGCTGGCTCGACCCAGATCGGCGACGTCACGGCGCGTTCCTGCAGCCACGCGACGGCGCCGGGCGGGCGCGCAACGCCGAGTCGGATCGCATCCCAGCTGCTCCAGCGACAGGTCGGGACCTGCAGCACGCGGGCGTAGTAGAAGCTCCGCTCGCCGTCCTGGTAGTCCGGGGCCTCGATGGCGGCGGCGAGCTGCGACTGGCCCTTCTCGACCGCGACCTGACAGGTCGATAGATCGGGGGGCGTGCTTTCGATCGCGCAACGATGGGTCTTCGGATCGGGTCGAACTCCGCCCGCACAGGCGATGTCGTAGACCTTCTCGCGCGCCTTGCCGTCGGCATCGACCCAGGCCTTCACGAGCTGAAGGCGCTCGAGCGGCGCTTCGCGGGGATCCTGGATCGCTTCGACGAGGAAGGTCGCCGGCCGCCTCTCGCCCACCTTGGCTTCGAGTACACCGCCCATCGGAACGCCGCGCTCGTAGCCCGCCGCGGCGATCCCGCTCGCCAGATCCGCACGCGTGAGGTCGAAGCCCCCGAAAAATCGCACCGCGATCCGCGGCCCCGAGGTGGCGAAGACCTCGCGGGCGCGCAGCGAATCGAAGAGGTCGTCCCGCGTGTTCGCGTGGGCCCAGACGCCGGCGAGACCGCCGGAGCTGAAGGGCGACCCGGTGTTTCGATTGCCAATCGTGAGACCCGAGCCGTCGCCATTGCCCTGCTGGAGCCGCGCTTCGGGGGTGCCATCGAGGCTGCCGAGTTTGCCGGTGAAGTTGGATTCTTCGGTCGGGCTCGTGGCGTTGTGACCGTCGGAAGAGCCGATCATGCCGAAGCGGTAGGGGTTCGGAATGCCCGCCGCTTCGAGCTCGAGTCCGTCCATCAAAGCGCGGCGCGCATAGCTCCCCTGCGGCTGGCTCTTGTCGGCGGGTCGCCCGAGAATGCCCTCGAGCAGCTCGAAGCCCGCCCACTCGTCGTTCGGCGAGAGCAGCGGATGCGCTTCGGACTGGCCCTTGATCTGGACGATCTCGGAGACGGGCTCGTTTCGGAGGCGAATCTCGGCATAGCGTGCGTCGATCGGTCGGCCTGCGCGATCGACTCGCTCGTACATCAGGCCGTTGCTGCCGTTGGCGTTGTGGGGGATGGCGAGCAGGTCCGATCCCTCGGCGCGCACCTTCTCCATCCAGGCCCAGAGATCCTCCGGATTGTCGCTGTCGAGATTCGAGAAGGGGCGAGCGGGCACGTCGGCGCTGCGGAAGATCACGTTGCGGTGGAGATTCTGGCCGGCGGGCATCGAGGTGTACTCGTAGCCGACGAAGGCCGTGAACTCGCCGGGGACGGTCTGCTTTTCGGCGAGCTCGACCAGCTGGCGCCAGGTCGACTCGACCCATTTCGATTGGATCAGCTCCCGCATCGGCGTGTCGGCGGAGAGGGCTGCGAAGATCCGGCCCATCGCCGCGGCGTTCTGTTTCGGATCGGGGCTCGCGAGATCCCGGATCAAGGGGATCTCGTGGTCGCTGCCCGAAGGACTCATCGCCTCGGTCGCAACGCCGAGATAATTGGCATGCTCGGTCACGGCGATGAAGTCGAGGGGCGGGCCCGCAAGCTTCACCTTCTGGCCCGAGATGTGGTCGATCTCGCCGCCCCGGGCGAAGCGGTAGGCGTCCTCGGGGCCGACGCGGACACCGAAGGCGAAGGCGTCGAGGGACCAGCTCGTGTGGACGTGGAGATCGCCGTAGTAGACCTGCTTGAGCGGATCTCGTTCGATCTGGGCAGCGCCCGCAGAGGCGGACGGATCCGTCGCCGCGGGACCGCCTGCTGCGCTCGTGCCGGGTCCGGCATCGGTCTCGTCCTGCGAGCGATCGCAGCCTGGGCCGGCGATCAAGCCGAGCAGCATGCTCAGGCACATCAGCCAGCGGGATCCGGTCGAGCCGGCGAGGTCAGACCAGGGGCGAGTCTTCGAGTCGATGGGGATCACCTCCCGGAAAGTGCTCCGATGGCGGGCGCTCCGATGGCGGGCGAGGATGCGGCCTCGATTTCGTCGACCTGTCGGTCGAGCTCTCCCGGCACCGCCGTGCGGCCCGCGAACAATGAATAGGCCACGGGGACGACGAAGAGCGTCAGGAAGGTCGCGACCAGGACGCCGGAGAAGACGACGATTCCGATCGCCCTGCGACCGCCCGAGCCCGGGCCCGAGCCGATTACGAGCGGGAAGGCGCCGAGCGCCGTCGAGATGCTCGTCATGAGGATCGGACGCAAACGAGCGCGGGCGGCTTCGCGGATGGCAGCCTCGAAGTCGCGCCCCTGCGAACGCAGCTGATTCGCGAACTCGACGAGCAGGATGCCGTTCTTGGCGGCGAGGCCGATCAGGATCGTCATGCCGATCTGGCTGTAGATGTTGAGAGTGCCGCGCGTCTCCCAGAGACCAAAGACCTCGGAGCCGACGCTCGTCAGATAGAGGCCGGCGAGTCCGCCCGAGACGGCGAGGGGCACGGTCAGCATGATCACCATCGGATGCACGAAGCTCTCGAACTGCGCGGCGAGCACGAGGAACACGATCAGCAGCGCCAGCGCGAAGGTGAAGTAGGCCGCGCCGCTCGATTCGACGAACTCGAGGGAATCGCCGTCGTAGTCGAAGTGAGCGCTCGCGGGCAGGATGCTTCGCGCCAGACTCTCGAGGGCAGAGAGCCCCTCGCCGAGGCTCACGCCCGGGGCGAGGCTCGCTTCGATCGTCGCGGCGGGCAGGCGATTGAAGCGCCGGAGAGTGCCCGCGTCCGCCTGCTCGCGGACGCGGACGAGATTCGAGAGGGGGATCAGCTCGCCCGTCCGTTCGGAGCGGACGTAGAGATTCGTGAGGTCCGTCGGCGACGCGCGCTGCTCCTCGATCGCCTGCAGCACGACCTCGTACTCCTCGCCGCGATCCTGATAGGTCGTCACGCGCGCCGAGCCGAGCATCGTCTCGAGGGTACGGCCGACGACCGAGACCGGGACGCCGAGATCGGCGGCGCGCTCGCGGTCGACCTCGATCCGGAGCTGGGGTTGGGTCGGGCGATAGGTGCCGAGTAGTCCCGTGAGCTGCGGGAGCTCGGACGCCGCCGCGATGACCTGAGCCTGCCACTCGCCGACTTCTTCATGGCGCGAGCCGCCCAGTACGAGCTGGACGGGCCGGCTCGAGGTCGAGCGGCCGAGCGTCGAGGGATTGAGCGGGAAGGAGGTGACGCCGGGGAGCTGCATCGCGCCCCTTGCGACGCGGCCCATGATCGCGTCGGCCGAGAGGGGGCGCCCGTCCCAGGGTGTCAACACCATCACGACCATGCCCGTGTTCATGGAGGTATTGGCCGACCATCCGAAAGGAACCCGTGACAGCACGGATTTGACGAGCCCCTCCTCCACGAGCGGAAACAGGACCTCGTTCTCGAGCTCGCGCATATGGGCCGAGGTGTAATCGAACGATGCGCCCTCCGGCGCCTGCATGATGATCATGAAGGCGCCGCGATCCTCCTTCGGCTCGAGCTCGCGGGGAACGACACTGAAGAGCCACGCCGCCGACACGAACGACAGCAGGACGACGGCGAGGACGAGGCCCTTGCGGCGGAGGGCCACGTCGAGGGCGCGCGTGTAGATGGCCTGGGACTGGTCGACGACGCGGCTCGCGAGGCGTGCGAGGCCTGCGTCGGGCTCCGTCGCGACCAGGATCTTCGAGCACATCATCGCCGAGAGAGAGAGCGCGACGAAGGCGGAGACCGCGACGGCGACGGAGACCGTGACCGCGAGCTCGCGGAAGATCCTGCCCGTCGTGCCCTCGAGAAAGACGATGGGCACGAAGACCGCAATCACGACGAGCGTCGTCGCAATCACCGCGAAGGCGACCTCCCGCGACCCGCGCAGCGCCGCCATCAGGGGCGGCTCGCCGAGCTCGATCCGTCGCTGCACGTTCTCGAGCACGACGATCGAATCATCGACCACGAGTCCGATCGAGAGGATCAGCGCCAGCAGCGTCAACAGATTGATCGAGAGATCGAAGGCCCAGAGGCCGGCGAAGGTCGCGACGAGGCAGATCGGCACCGTGACCGCGGGAATCAGCGCCGCGCGCTTCGTCCCGAGAAAGAGATAGATGACGAAGACGACGAGGACCATCGCGATGACGAGCGTCTTGTAGACCTCGTCGACCGAGGCCTGGACGAACTCGGCGCTGTTCCAGCCGGGGTCCAGCGTCATGCCGGCAGGCAACGTCGGGATGACCCGGTCGATCTCCTCGATCACGCCGTTCGCGACACCGACGGTGTTCGCCGTCGACTGCTTGATGATGCCGATGCCGACTCGCGTCACACCGTTGCCCCGGAACTCGCCCGCGGATTCGAGTGGGCCGACCTCGACGCGCGCGACCTCGCCGAGACGAACGAGATGGCCGTCTTTGCCGCGATCCACGACGAGCGACCGGAAATCCTCGGCCGTGGCGTAGCCTCGCTCGATGCGGACCGTGAGGTCGCGGGCCCGGGATTCGATGCGACCGGCGGGGAGCTCGACATTCTGGGTTCGGAGAGCGTTCTCGATGTCGGCGACCGTGAGTCCGTGGGCAGCCAGGGCCACGCGGTCGAGCCAGATCCGCATGGAGTAATGTTTGGCGCCCGAGAGGATCACGCGGGCGACACCGTCCACGACCGAAAAACGGTCGACGAGATCGCGTTCGGCGAAGTCCGTGAGCTCGAGGGGGCCGAAGGCATCTCCGCTCAGATTGATCCACATGATCGGGCTGGCCCCCGACTGGGCCTTGAAGATTTCCGGCGCGTCCGCGTCGTCGGGGATGTCGTCGCGGGCCTGCGAGACGCGGTCGCGCACGTCGTTCGCCGCGCTGTCGATGTCGCGGGAGAGCTCGAACTCGATTGTGATCCGTGAGATGCCCTCGCTGCTCTCGGAGACGATCTTGTGGATCCCCTCGAGACCGGCGAGCCGGTCCTCGATGGGCTTCGTGACACGACTCTCGACGACGGCCGCCGATGCTCCGATGTAGGCGGTCTCGACCGAGACGATCGGCGGGTCGACGTCGGGGAGCTCGCGCAGCGGGAGGTTTCGGAACGAGAGAGCTCCGAAGGCCATCAAGAGCAGGGACATCACCATCGCGAGGACGGGGCGTCGCACGGATATGTCGGACAGCCACATGGCGCTCTCTCCGGCCCGGCCCTTTCAATGGGCTGAGGGCTCAAGCCTCGGGCGGCGCTTCCTCGCGCAGGATCTTCACGACGCCGCCCGGCGGGATCAAGGTCGCGCCGTCGATCACCACCCGCGCACCCGGTTTCAGGCCCGAGCGGATCTCGACATAGCCCGGAACCCGGCGTCCAATCACCACCTCGATCCGCTGCGGCTTGTCCTCGGCGTCGAGCACGACCACGAACTGGCTCGAGCCGGCTGGCACCAGTGCCTGCTCGGCGAGGGCCAGCGCGCGCACGGGATTTCCCTGCAGCACGAGCGACAGCAGCATGCCCGGTCGGATCGCGTGATCCTGATTGTCGATCTCGGCGCGGACTCGAACGGCGCGCGTATCGGGGTTGATGCGGCTGTCGATGGCGGCGACACGGCCGCTGAACTCCCGCCCGGGGTAGGCCGAGACCCGGGTCTTGACCTCGAGCCCCGTCGCGAGCATCGAGAGAAACGTCTCCGGCACCGAGAAGTCGAGCTTGATCCGGTCGAGGTCGTCGAGGGTCGTGATCCGGTCACCGGGCTTGAGCAGCGTTCCGGGACTCACCTCGCGCAGTCCCAGCACGCCGGAGAAGGGTGCGCGAATCCGCAGATCCGAGAGCCTTGCCTCGATCTCTTCGACGCGGGCGTTGGCGGCGTCGAGGGCCGTGCGGACCTCGTCGTAGCGGGACTGGGATTCGGTCCCCAGCTTCGCGAGGTCGGCGACGCGCTCGAAACGGAGCTTGGCATCGGCGCGACTCGCGCGGGCCTGGGCGAGCTGGGCGCGCTCCTCGTTGCTCTCGAGCTCGACGAGGGTCGCCCCCTGCTTGACGGCCTGGCCGTCGTCGAAGAGCACGCGCTCGACGAGCTTCGTTACCCGCGCCGTGATCTCGACGGATTCGTTCGCGTAGGCGGTTCCCAGGGCCTCGAGGCGGTCGGCAAATTCGTACTCGAAGGGAGTCGAGACGACGACGGGGGTCGGCGGACGCCCGCCCCCCGACTTGCCCGCACCGCCGTCGCACGCGCTGGCCAGCACGAGCAGGACGGAAAGGGCGAGCAAAGCCGCGAGGGGAGAGGTCGTGCGGTCGCTCGGCAGCATGGAATGAATCGCAGGCAACGGGGACATGGATAACGGACACTATCAGTCCGGAACGCGATCGGCAGCGGGCGCTTTCCGGCTAGGATCCGCGCAGTACGAGAGCGAGGGTGTCGATGTCGAGTGATCCGTCGGAGGGTGTGCAGGATCCGGATCCCGGTCAGCTCTGGGACGAGTTCTGCGAGGCGCTGAAGCAGGCGGGCGATGTGTTCCGGCGCCCGGAGACGCCCGCCGATCCCCAGACCCTGGCGGAGGGATACCGCTTCTTGATGCGCATGCTGCGCGTCGGCTTCGAAAACCATTTCGAGCTCGCCGACCTTGCCCATCCCCAGTTGATTCCAATGGTCGGGCGCATGGTCCAGTACGAGGGCATCACCTCCGACGCTCGCTACCTGCATGCGCTGATCGATGGCCGCGCGACCCATCGCATCTGCGGCAGCCGCGGCGACGCGCCGCTGATCGAGCTTGGCACCTACACCGGCAAGATGGGCATGCACGAGCCGAGTCATCTGATCGCGTCGATCACGGAAGAGACGCTCGAGGTCGCGCCGGACGGCGGCGTCGAGATCGTGCTGAGTCCCGACGCGCACGCGGGCAACTGGATCTGCACCAACGCGTCGACCCGCTACCTCATGGTCCGCCAGTACGCCGCGGACTGGTCGGGGCTCTCGCCCGGGCGTTTTTCGATCACGCGGGACGACGTCCGCGGGGCGCGCGCGTCGATATCCCTCGCCGAGATCCGTGAGGCGCTCGCCGGCACCGTCGAATTCACCCGCAAGAATCCGCAGATCTGGGCCGGGATCTCCGACTACTGGGCCGGAAACGTCGTTAATCGCTTCCTGCCCCAGGTCGAAGCCGATGCGCGCACCGACATTGCGCCGCCCTCCGGCCACCAGTTTTCGTGCGGCTATTTCGACGTCGAGCCCGATTCGGCGCTCCGGATCGAATTCCGACCCGGCCGCGCCGCCTACTGGAGCCTCGGTCTCTCGAACTACTGGTACGAGACGATCGGCTACGGAAACCGCGACTCGCATCTCAATCGTGGCACGGTCGTCGTCGATCCCGACGGCGGTGTGCGCATCGTGCTCGCCCACGCGAAGCCGCCGGCCTCTGCGGGCATTCCGAACTGGCTCGATCCCCGGGGTCACCGCGAAGGCACGATGGTGTTCCGCTGGTCGCGGCCGATCGATCCGATCCCCGAGATCCGCTGCGAGCTCGTGCCGTGGCGGAGTCTCTAGTGTCGAGAGCGCTCGCCACCGGCGCGCCCGCGCGTTTCGTCGTCGGGACCGGTCGCTGCGGCTCGACCCTCTTGTCGCGCATGCTCGCGACGAACGAGAAGGTGCTGAACGTCTTCGAGCTCTTCTCGGGGCTCGATACCTCGTTCCGTTTCAGCGACCGCCCGGTGCCGGGATCCGAGCTCGCCCACCATCTGCGGCTCGATCATCCGATGCTGACGATGGTGATGAAGCGCGGGGGCGAGGTGCCCGAAGTGGTCTATCCCTTCGGCGAGCCGGGCAATCGCTTTGCGCTGGGCGACCCGATTCCCTGGGCCCTCGGGATCGCAATTCCGCGCATCAGCGATTCACCCGACGCGCTCTTCGACGAGCTGCTCGCCCGGGTCGAGGCCTCGCCGACGCAGTCCCTCGCGACGCACTACCGCGATCTCTTCGACTGGCTCGCCGAACGTTCGGGCAAGCAGTGTTGGATCGAGCGATCGGGGACATCGATCGATTACCTCGCCGACCTCGTGCGTTTCTTTCCCGAGGCCCGCTTCGTCCATATCCACCGCGACGGCCTCGAAGCCGCGCTTTCGATGCGCGAGTACGCCGTCCTGCGCGTGGCCGTCGCCGTGATGAACGGGCTCGCGGGCGAGATCGAGTACAGCCATGAGGCGCTGAACCGCCTCGAGCGCGAGGATGGCGCGGCGATCGACCGCCTGCTCGCGACGCGGCCGCCGATCGAGCTCTACGGGAAGTACTGGAGCGACCAGATCAAGAGCGGGGACCTCGCGCGGCGAAAGCTCTCGCCCGAGGTCTTCCTCGACGTCCGCTTCGAAGAGCTCGTGACCCGCCCGGCCGAGACGCTGACCCGGATCGCAGATTTCCTGGATCTACCGCGCGACGACGGAACGGGCAAAGACGCCTGGATCGCCCGCGCCGCGGCCCTGTCGCACGGCATGCCGAAGCAGCGCGCCCCCGAGCTCCCGGCCGAGGAGCGCCACCGCCTCGAGCTCGCGTGCGCCGACGCGATGAGGCTCATCGGACGCGAATCGAACCATTAACAAGTCGCAACCGACGCGGCGCACGGGACGCGAATGGCTCGCCCCTCGAGCGGGTGATGTCGCTGTCCGACTCGGGTCCACTCGACGACTGCTGCGCTGCGACGGGCTCCGGCTGCGCTTGACTTCGCATCCCGTGCACCGCGCCGGCCGCTCGCATGGAAGCAACATGTCATTGGAAGCGAGCTGTCAGGGCGATCGCTATTCCAATGAACCTGCACTGCCCGAATCACGTTCCAGCACAACGCGAGCGATCGGCGCGGTACACGGGATGCGAATTAAAGCGCAGCCCACGCCCGCCCCAGCAGAGCCTCCCGTCGAAGGCGAATCGATCCGCTGTGGCGAATCGTCCGAAACTAGGGCGAGCCATTCGCGTCCCGTGCGCCGCGCCGTTCGCGATTTGTGCGGTAAGCGCAAAGCATCCGCTCACACTTCGTTCGGGACTTTGAAATAGCTCTGATAGGCGCGGAAGCGTTCGCGTTCGTGGGCGACCTGGGCCGCGCTCGCTTTCGCGTACTCGAATTTTCCGTGGCTGCCCTTCGGCTTCGCCCCGAGGTAGTCGCGGATCCGTCGGCTGACGCTCTCGTCCCAGGGCAGGCGCAGGTCTTCGTACATCCGGCGCGCCGTGTCGGCCGCATCGCCCATGAAATCCGCGTACTGGACGTTCGAGACGAAGCCGGGCCGCAATGTCCCGTCCTCCATCCAGCGCATCAGGTTC
>JANNQH010000555.1:0-2850 GCA_031400655.1 Deltaproteobacteria bacterium
GACGCGCCCACGGCTCTCGTTGAAGAGCACGATCTCCTCGATCTCGAGCCGCACCCGCGCGCGGCTCCCGGTCAGCGAGTTGAACGCGTAGAGATTGCGCCCGTCCTGTTGGATCGAGAGCACGTCGAGCCGCTCGACCTCGGCCGGATAGAGCGAGATCTGGGCCACCGCCTCGCCGCCGAAACACGCGCTGGCCATGACCATCCCGAGCCCGAACCGAAGCCACCGCTGAAGCTGCATCGGGGAAGTGGACCCTTTCGCGCGCCTCGGCGCAACCGGAATGGCCCCGGTCCGGCGCCCCGGGTTCCCCGCCGATCTGGTATCTACCCGGCGATGGACCCCGTCTACGTGAGCCCGATCAATCGCGGCGTCGAGCCGGCCCGGCCCGGCGAGTTCCCGCCGGTCTCGATCGGCCCGATCTGCGCCGATCCCCCGGTCGTCCTCGCGCCCATGGCCGGGATCACGAACGCGCCATTTCGCAGGCTCTGCCGCGGGTTTGGCGCCGGCCTCTACGTCTCCGAGATGATCACCGCCCGGGCGCTGGTCGAACGCAACGAGAAGACGCTGCGGCTCTCCGAGTTCGATCCCGACGAGAGCCCGCGCAGCCTCCAGCTCTACGGCGTCGATCCGCATTATGTCGGCGAGGCCGTCAAGATGCTGATCGGCGAGGATCGCATCGACCACCTCGACATGAACTTCGGCTGCCCCGTCCGCAAGGTGACTCGCCGCGGCGGCGGCGCCGCCATTCCCGCGAAGCCGCGGCTGCTCCAGGCGATCGTCCGCGCCGCCGTCCGCAACGCCGGCGCGATCCCCGTCACGATCAAGTTCCGCATCGGCATCGAAGATGACTGGCACACCTTCCTCGATGCGGGCCGCATCGCCGAAGACGAGGGCTGCCGCGCCGTCGCACTCCATGCGCGCACCGCCGCCCAGCTCTACGAAGGCGAGGCCGACTGGAACGCGATCGGCGAGCTCAAGCAGGCGGTCACGACGATCCCTGTCTTCGGGAACGGCGACATCTGGGAGGCGTGGGACGCGCTGCGGATGATGCGCGAGACGGGTTGCGATGGGGTCGTCGTCGGGCGTGGGTGTCTCGGGCGGCCATGGCTCTTCCGCGACCTGGCGGACGTCTTCGCAGGCCGTCAGCCCGAGAACCCGCCGCATTTCGGCGAGGTCGCCGCGTCGATGCGGACCCACGCGCGGCTGTTATGCGAGTGGAACAGCGAGCGATGGGGCATGCGGGATTTCCGCAAGCATGCGACCTGGTACACGAAGGGGTTCCCGGGAAGTACCAAAATGCGGGACAAGCTGATTCGAATCGAGTCGCTGGCGGAGCTTGATGCGATCCTCGAGGAAGGGGATCCCACGCTCGAGTTCCCGCCGACCGCCATGCGGGCAAAGCGGGGAAAAAAGGGCGGGAGGCAGAAGGTCGTGTTGCCGGAGGGGTTCCGGGACGACCTCGAGGACGCGACGCCGCCCGAGGCAGAAGAAGAAGGAGACGGGGGATGAGCGAAAGAAGATCCGGCACCGCGAAACACGACTTCTCGGGCCGAGTCGCCCTGGTGACCGGCGCCGCCGGCGGCATCGGCCGCGCGACCGCGATCCAGCTCGCGCGCGCCGGCGCGAAAGTCACCGTCGCCGACATTGATCTCGATCCTGCCCGCGAGACCGTCGCCCTGATCGAGAAAGCCGGCGGCACCGCCCTCGCCTGCCGCGTCGACGTCGCCGACTCCGCCTCGGTCGCCGAAATGGTGAAGACGACGGTTGACCGCTTCGGCCGCCTCGACTTCGCCCATAACAACGCCGGCGTCATGGGCGGGGGCCGTCCCGTCGTCGAGATGCCCGACGAGGTCTGGCAGCGCGGCATCGCCGTCATGCTCACGGGCGTCTTCTACTGCATGAAGCACGAGATCCCGGCGATGATCCGGGGCGGCGGCGGCGCAATCGTCAATACCTCATCGGGTGCAGGGCTCATCGGCGTCCCGAACCAAGCCGACTACGTCGCGGCGAAGCACGGCGTCATCGGCCTCACGAAGTCCGCCGCCCTCGAGAACATCACGAAGAACGTCCGCATCAACTCGATCTGCCCGGGCACCGCGCGCAGCCGCATGGTCGACGGCTGGCTGCAAGGTTCCGAAGAAGCCGAACGACAGGTCGCAAGCCTGCATCCGATCGGGCGCATCGCGGAGCCCGAAGAGATTGCGCGCGCGGTCTGCTGGCTGCTCTCCGACGACGCCTCGTTCGTCGTCGGCGCCGCGATTGCCGCGGACGGTGGCTACACGGTTCCGTGATCCCGACCGGGCTCCGTCCCGCACCCGACGAGGAGACCTCCCCATGACATCGCCCGGGTCCGCCGAGCTCGCCGCCCTGAAACGCGAAGTCCAGCGCCTGTCCGACATCGAAGCCTGCAGACGCCTTCGCATCACCTACTTCCGCTGCCTCGACACCGCGAACCTCGCCGATCTGAAGGAGATCCTGACCGAGGACTTTGCGTGCCGCTGCGTCGGCGGCGATTACGTCTATGAGGCGAAGAGCCGCGCCGAATTCCTCGCGGTCATGGAGAGCAGCTTCCACACGGAGATCGTGACCCAGCACAACGGTCACGGCAGCGAGGTCGATCTCGTGAGCGACACGCAGGCGACTGGCCTCGTCTACTTCAACGACCTCGTCTACCACTTCCGCTCGAAGGAGTTCCTGATGGGCACGGGCCTCTACCGCGACCGCTACCGCAAGGAGAACGGCCGCTGGCGGATCGAGTACGGCGAGTACGAGCGGATCTACGAGCTGACCGAGATCCTCGAGCGGGCTCCGCACTTCACGGCCCACTACCTCGCGAAGCACGGCAAACCG
>JANNQH010000556.1:0-9102 GCA_031400655.1 Deltaproteobacteria bacterium
CTCGACGCAGTCGCTCTCGCGGCGCTCGTGCGCCGCGGGGACGCGAGCCCGACGGAGCTGCTCGAGCTCGCGATTGCCCGGGCCGAGGCCGTCGATCCCAGACTGACAGCGATCGTGGTGCGCCACTTCGAGCTGGCCCGCAAGGCCGCGGCACGCAAGCTGCCGGCGGGTCCTTTTGCAGGTGTGCCCTTTCTCCTGAAGGATCTCGCCACCGGCATGGCGGGCACCGTCACAGACGAGGGCTCGCGCTTCTTCCGCGACGCGATGCATGACGCCGACAGCACGCTCGTGGCGCGCTACCGCGCGGCCGGGCTCGTGGTCTTCGGCAAGACTCACAGCCCCGAGTTCGGTGGCTCGCCCTCGAGCGAGTCGGCGCTCTACGGTGCGACCCACAATCCCTGGGATCTTTCTCGCAGCGCGGGTGGCTCATCGGGCGGATCGGCGGCGGCCGTCGCGGCGGGCATCGTGCCGGCCGCCCACGCGACCGACGGCGGCGGCTCGATCCGGATTCCCGCCTCCGCCTGTGGCTTGTTCGGCTTGAAGCCGACGCGCGGGCGCGTGCCGATGGGACCACGGATCTACGAGGGCTGGGGCGGCATGTCGGCGGCCCACTGCGTGAGCCGGAGCGTGCGCGACAGCGCGGCGCTGCTCGACGCGGTGCAGGGACCGGCAGAAGGCGACGCCTACGCGGCGCCGGCCCGCGAGCGCCCTTATCTCGAGGAGCTCCTGCGCAAGCCCGGACGCCTTCGGATCGCGTGGCTGAAGCAGCCCGTCATCCCGGCCGGCGTCGACCCGGAGTGCAGCGCTGCAGCGGAACGAGCGGCGGCGTTATGCGTCTCGCTCGGCCACGCGGTCGAGGAGGCGACCCCGACGATCGATGTGGCGTCGGTCTACCGCGGCTTCAGTCTGCTCGCGAGCGTCGGCACGGCCCAGAAGGTCGCGCAGCGGGAGGCGGTCCTCGGTCGGCCGCCGCGGCGCGACGAGATCGAGACCGTCACCTGGTCCTCGATCGAGACCGGCCGCGCCGCGAGCGGCCTCGACTACGCCCGCGCCCGCGATGCGATCCATGGCGCGAGCCGCGAGCTCGGTCGCTTCATGGAGCGCTTCGACGTGATCCTGTCGCCCACGATGGCGATGGTGCCCGCGAAGCTCGGTGTCCTGAGTCCATCGCAATCGATCGAGAAGTTCACGCCGCCTGCGACCGCCGCTTCCTGCTTCACGTCGCTCTTCAACATCACGGGACAGCCCGCGATGAGCGTGCCGCTCCACTGGACGGCGGCGGGCGAGGGCGCGCCGTTGGGCGTACCGATCGGCGTGATGTTCGCGGGGCGCTTCGGCGACGAGGCGGCGCTCTTCCGGTTGGCGGCCCAGCTCGAAGAGGCCGAGCCGTGGTTCGATCGGGCCGCGCCGATCTGAATTTCAGGGCGCTGCCGGGCGGATCTCCGTCACCGTGACCTCACTTCCCACGCTCTTCACGCGGAAATCGACGACCGCCCCCTTTTCGACGGCCTCGAGGTCGACCTCGGGCGCGACGGCAAAGGTCATCGTCATGCCCATCATCAGGCCCGGGATGTCCTCGTGGTCGAGGGTGACGGTGCGGGCCTTGTGATCGATCTCGACGGCGGTGCCGTGGCCGGCGTGCTCGCTCTCCGCGGGCGACGAGCAGGCGGCGACGGCCAGCGCGATGAAAAAGGCGACGGTGAGCCCGATGGCCCACGCGGATTGGGCCAGTCCGTTCGATCCGAACCGACCGAGCAGTCTGCTTTCGATCATGGATTCTCTCCTTCATCAGCCGCGGTCGCGGCGGTTGCGAGTGATTTCTGTTTCCACAGGGCAAAGAGCGCGGGATAGACGAGCAGCTCGAGGGCGAAGGAGCTCGCGAGGCCCCCGACCATCGGGGCTGCGACCCGCTTCATCAAGTCCGCTCCCGCCCCCGAGCTCCAGAGCAGCGGCATGAGGCCGGCGGTCATCGCCGCGACCGTCATCAGCTTGGGACGGATCCGGCGCGCGGCGCCCTCGACGATCGCGTCTTCGAGATCGTGCCCGTTCCGGAGCCGCCCGCTTTGCAGCCGTTCCGCATGGGCGATCTTCAAATATAGGAGCATGATGACCCCCGTCTGGGCATCGAGGCCCGCCAGGGCGATCAGGCCGACGCCGACGCCGACGCTCAGCTGGTAGTCGAGCGCGAAGAGCAGCCAGAAGGCGCCGATCAGCGAGAAGGGAACCGCGAGCAGCACGATCCCCGTCTCGACGATCGACCGCGTATTGAGGTACAGCAGCACCGCCACCAGGAGCAGCGTCAGCGGCACGACCCACGCGAGCCGCGCGCGTGCACGCTCGTAGTGCTGGAATTGCCCCGCCCATTCGAGCCGTACGCCGGGCGGAATCGCCAGCTGATCGCGAAGCGCCTCTTTCGCCTCGTGGACGTAGTCGACGATCGGCTGGTCGCCTGGGTCGATCGTGACGAAGCCCACGAGCTGACCGGCTTCGCTGCGCACGAAGGGTTGCCCCATCGCGAATTCGAGCTTGGCGACCTGGCCCAGCGGGATCTGCGCCCCCGACGGGGTCGCGACCAGGACGCGCTCGAGGGCATCGAGGTTCTCCCGGAAGTCCCGCGCATAACGCACGTTGACTGAATAGCGCTCGCGGCCGAGGACGACGCGGGAGACTTCTCTCCCCCCCACCGCCGTCTCCACGACCTCGTGCACGTCGCGCACCCGCAGCCCGTAGCGCGCGGCCGCGTCGCGATCGGTGCGGATGTCGAGATAGAAGCCCCCAGAGAGCCGCTCGGCCACGGCGCTGCGAGTCGCCGGCAGGGCCGCGAGGATCCGCTCGAGCTCGGTCGCCGTCTTCTCGATCGTCGCCGCGTCGGGGCCGAAGACCTTGACGCCGAGCCGGCTGCGGAAGCCGGTCGCGAGCATCTCGGTACGCGTCTGGATCGGCATCCAGAAGAGGTTCGGCATGCCGGGATAGTCGAGCTTCGCGTCCATTTCCTGGACGAGGGCCGCGGGGGTGAGGCCCTCGCGCCAGCTTTCGCGGGGGGCGAGCTGGATCACGGTCTCGACCATCGAGAGCGGTGCAGGGTCGGTCGCCGACTCGGCGCGGCCGATCTTGCCGAAGACGCTCTTGACCTCCGGAATCGCCCGCAGCTCCCGGTCCATGCGCTGGAGCACAGCCCCGGCCTCCGTCATCGAGATGCCCTCGGGCGCCACCGGCATGTAGAGAAGCGTGCCTTCGTCGAGGGGCGGCATGAACTCGCTGCCGAGTCGCCCGACGATCGGAATCGTGCTGGCGAGCAGAAGAAACGCGGCCACGATGACCGCCCTGCGATGGCGGACGACCTGGCGCACGACCCGGCCGTAGACGCGCGCGAGCACGCGCTGAACAGGATGATCCTCCTCGCGGCGGATGTGGCCGCGGATCAAGAGCGCTGCGAGGGCGGGGGTGAGAGTCACGGACAGGATCGCCGCGAATCCCATTGCGTAGGTCTTCGTGAAGGCCAGCGGCTTGAAGAGGCGTCCCTCCGTCTGCTCGAGGGCGAAGATCGGGAGGAAGGAGACCGTGATCACGAGCAGCGCGAAGAAGACCGAGGGTCCGACTTCCTGCATCGCTGCGACCAGGACGCGAGCGCGGTCGCCCTGGCGGCCGCCCGTTTCCCAGTCGTCGAGGCGCTTGTGGATGTTCTCGATCAGGATGATCGAGGCGTCGACCATGGCACCGATCGCGACGGCGATGCCGCCGAGCGACATGATGTTGGCCGTCAGGCCCTGCTGGACCATCGGGATGAAGGCGAGCACGACGCCGATCGGAATCGTCAAAATGGGGACGAGGGCGCTCCTCGCATGCAGCAGAAAAGCGAAGATCACGAGCGAGACGATCAGCATCTCCTCGATCAGCGTCCGGCGCAGGGTCTCGATCGAGGCCTCGATCAGCTCGGAGCGGTCGTAGCTGACAATGATTTCGACGCCGTCGGGGAGGCTCTTCTCGAGCTCGGAAAGTCTCGCCTTCACGGCGTCGATCACGCGCAGCGCATTCTCGCCGTCGCGCATCACGACGATGCCGCCCACGACCTCCCCTTCGCCGTCGAGCTCGGCGAGTCCGCGGCGCATCTCGGGTCCCAGCTGGACGTTCGCCACGTCCTTCAGCTGCACGGGGATTCCCGAGTCACTCACCCGGAGCGAGACGCGTCTCAGATCCTCGAGGGTGCGGACGTAGCCTCGGGCGCGGATCGTGTACTCGTGGTCCCCGAGCTCGAGGGTGCCGCCCCCCGCGTCCTCATTCGACGCCTGCACGGCGCGCACGACGTCGTCGAGGGTGACGCCGAGGGCGAGCAGCTTGTTCGGATCGACCTCGATCTGGTATTGGCGAACGAACCCGCCGACGGCCGCGACCTCGGCCACCCCCGGCACGCTCTCGAGCGCATAACGAAGCGTCCAGTCCTGGAGGCTGCGGAGCTCCGAGAGATCGAGCCCCCCGCTGCGATCGACCAGCGCGTACTCGAAGATCCAGCCGACGCCCGTCGCGTCGGGGCCGAGGGCGGCGGTGACGCCGTCGGGGAGCTTGCCCGTCAGGCCATTCAGGCGTTCGAGCACGCGGGTGCGCGCCCAGTAGAGGTCCGTCCCGTCCTCGAAGATCACGTAGACGAGCGACAGTCCGAACATCGAGAGCCCGCGCACCGACCTTACGCCCGGGGTCGCCAGCATGCGCGACGAAATCGGGTACGTGACCTGGTCTTCGATCCGATCCGGGCTCTGCCCCGACCACTCGCTCGAGACGATCACCTGCACGTCCGAGAGGTCCGGGATCGCGTCGAGCGGTGTCGTGCGAAGCGAGGCGATGCCGAAGACGAGGGCGGCCAGGACGGCGAGCAGGGTGAGAAAGGGCTGCTGCGCGCTGGCGGCGATCAGCCGCGCGATCGGACCCGAGCTCTCGGGCGACGGAGTGGCTGCGTTCATTGCCACTGCTCCAGCGCGGATCGCAGGCGGCTCTCGGCCGCTACGAGGAAGGTGCCCGAGCGGACGATCGACTCGCCTTCTGAGACGCCGGAGAGGATCTCGACCTCTTCTCCGATCCGCCGACCGACCTGGACGGGCTGGGGCCGCAAGCGGCCCTCGCCGAGCACCCGAAATACGAAGCTCCGATTGCCGGCCTGCAGGACGGCGGATTGGGGCACGACGAGGCGCTCGATCGCGGGCGCTTCGATCTCGACGTTCGCGTACATGTTGGGCCGCAACGCGAGATCGCGATTGTCGACCTCGATGCGGACACGCGCCGTGCGCGTCGCGGCGTCGAGCGACGGCTGGACGTATGCTATGCGTCCCTCGAGGCTTCGGCCGGGCAGGTAGGCCAGGGTCACCGTCGCGCGCCCGCCGACGCCGACGCCCTCGAGCTCGGCTTCGTAGACGTCGGCCTCGATCCAGACCTTCGACAGCGGCGCGATCCGGTAGAGCTGCGCACCGGGCTCGAAGGCGCCGCCTTCGACCAGATTCTTCTCGACGATATAACCCGTGATCGGCGAGCGAATCGGAATCGACTCCTTCGCCTCGAGGGTTTGCGTGAGCCGTTCGATCTCGCGCGGGGCGACGTCCCAGAGCCGCAGGCGATTGCGGGAGGCCCGGACGAGATCGTCGGCGCGGTCCGGGGCGGAGGTGTCGTGCGCGCGCGCCTGACTGCGCAGGGCCTCGACGTATTCCTGCTCTGCGGTGAAGAGGTCCGGGCTGTAGACCTCGAAAAGGATCTCGCCGCGTTCGACGGATTTGCCGAGCGCGTCGGCTGCGACCTTCGTCGCCCAGCCCGCGACCTTGAGCGACACGTCGACGAGGTCCGATTCGGCGGCGACGACCCGGCCGACGGCGCGCACGCGGACCGGCAGCGACTTGCGCTCGACCAACGTCGTCGTGACGCCGATGCGCTGCATCCGCTCGGGGGACAGCGCGAACTCCGCGGAATGCCCGGGATCGCTTTCGGGGTCGGTGAGATCGGCTCGAGCCGCCTCGATTGCTGCGAGGCGCAGACCCGGTGTTCCAACGGTGAGCGAGCCCTCGGCGCGCACGGGGACCGCATCGGCGATGCGCGCCGTGATCGCAACCTGCCAGGTGCTGCCCATCGCGATCTCGAAATCCGCCCGGTAGCGACCCTCGCCCAGGGCGGTCACGCTGGCAGGGCCGCCCATCGCCGGCATGGCGCCCATGGCGTGCATGTCGACGCGGGCCGTTACGACCGCGCCGTCGAGCGGCTTGCCATCTCGCCCGCGGAGCTCGAGCCAGAGCGTATTCTCGCCGACCCGGGATTCGGCGGGGTCGAGCGAGACCGCGAGGTCGAACGCTTCGAAGGCGAGCTCGACGGGCTCTGAGCGCGAGCCGCTGCAGCCCCATGCGAGGGCCGCCACGGCGACGGTCTCGAAAAGTCGGAGTGCCCCACGCATTTTATTTCTTCTCCTCGGCCTGAAATCGAGCGGGACCGCCGCGATCCGGTCCCTGCCAGTCGTTCGTTCCATTTCGGTCACCACGCGAGCCCGGGCACGCGCCCGAGCGACCGATCGAGCTCGGCCCGCCGGCGTCCGATCTGGGCAAGCGACGCCTGATGGCCGAGCTCGATTTCGTGGAGCTCGCGCAGGGCGTCGATCAGGACCAGGAAGCTCGAGCGCCCCGCGGTGTAGGCCGTGCGCGCGGCCGTCACCTGTTCGGCAGCGGCGGGCAGCAGTCGGTCGCGCACGAGAAGCTCCGCGTGGCGCGCCTGCGCGAGGCGCAGCGAAGCGCTCTGGACGGCGAGGCGCACGTCGTCTTCGAGCGCGAGCCGGCGCTGGCGCGTGCTCTCGAAATCGGCCCGCGATTCTTCGAGCGCCGCTTTCCGTCTCCCGAGCTGAAGTGGAACGTTGACCTGCATGCCGACGAAGGGAGCGAGGTCGCTCTCCTGCCAGCGTCGGTCGTAGGCTCCGGTCAGCGTGAAGTCGGGCAGGAATTCCCGCTGGGCGAGATCGACGCGAGCTTCGGCGGCTGCGACGCGCGCGCTGGCGGCGGCGAGCTCGGGATGCACCTCGAGCGCCCGCGTGACGCGGCCCTCGACGGAATCGGCGGGGTCCTCGGGAAAGGCGAGCTCGCGCGGAGCGGCGGGCAGGGGCAGGTCGAAGGCGCGGTGAAGGAGCGCGTTGATCCGTCCCGCGACGACCTGGGCAGAGCTCACGAGCTCGCCCCGCTCGTAGAGCGCGCGTGTCATCGCCATCTCGGCCTGCAGCACGCTCTGCTTCGAATCTTCGCCCGCCGCATAGCGCGAGAGCGCGATTCGCTGATATTCGCCGAGCAGCGTCGTGTGCTCCTGATTGATCTCGAGCGAGCGCGCGGCGAGGGCGTAGTCGTCGAACAGCTCCGAGGCGAGCATCGCGAGCTGGAGGCGCAGGGTCTCGAGGTCCCGGCCCATCGCCTCCGCTTCTGCGAGTGCCGCTTCGCCCCGCAGTCTCCGCTTGCCCGGAAACGGCAGGCGTTGACTCAGGTCGAAGCTCGCCCCGGGGTCGACCTGGCTCGAGCCGAAGGAAAGCGGCGCCACGCCCACGCCGAGCATCGGATCGTCGAGTCCGGTCGCCTGGGGAAAACGCGCGAGCGCCGCCCGCCAGGCCTGGCGGGCCACCTCGATGTTCGGATTGCGCTCGAGCACGGACGCGACGAGTGCGCGCCGATCGAGCTCCGCTGATCCGAGGAACAGATCCTCGCCCGAATCGAGCGAGCGCTCGCCCGGGGACGCCGATCGCTGCCAGTCCTCGGAGAGGGTCCGGTAACGAATCGAAGCCGGGGTCTGACACGCCAGCGCCACACTCGCGAGTCCGATGAGACACGCAAAATGGCGGGCGCTGCGGCCATGCAAAATGGCTGCACGCATGGGAGATCACCTCGCGCACCGAGAGGTTGAGTCGACTTCCGCATGGCGAAGGTCGATATGTCGATAGGTCGACGGGTCAACGATCGAGTTGCGCGAGGCTCAGATCAGGAGGACGACGGATAGGCGCAGCGGCGAGGTTCGCAGGGCGAGCTCGGCGCACGCACTTCGCTGCGGCCCGCGAAGCGTTTCGTTCGCGAGCGCCGGCGATTCGGGCAGGATCGCTTGAAATTGGATCGGGAGCTCGGTGCTGGCCGGAGCGAAAGAGGTCAGCGGAGCGGGCGACTCCGAACAGCAGGCTCGGCTCGCAAGAGCCGTGCGGCAGTCGTCGAAATCCCCCGCGCCCGATTCCGCCGATTCCGCGGACGCCGGACAGCAATGCGGCGCACAGGCCATGGCAGCCAGGGCGAGGCTCGGCGCGACGGTGAGCACCGCCATCAACACCAGAGCTGCCACTGATCTGCGTCGCACCATCGGGAAGTTCCTAACAGTCAGCGTGTCGGCCGTCAACCCGGAAACCTTGAAGGGACGATTGGTTCCGCCCGTCGGGCGGGCTGGGCGGTGCCGCCGGGTGCCCGGCACGTGAGTGGCGCATGGCCGACATGGGGTCGATGTGTCGGATCGCCTCACGTCCGCTTCATCAGCGAGAGGAGTGTCGCCGGCCGCGGGTCGTTGCTGAGGCGCAGGACGGCATCCTCCTGCGAGAAGGTGGCGGCGATGTCCGACAGGATCTCGAGCTGGGCCCCGTCTTCGGAACGGGGTGTGAGGATCAGGAAGACGAGGCGGACGGGGGCACCGTCGGGCGTGTCGAACTCGATGCCGCTCGGCGAGACACCGACTGCGACGACGGGGCGGGCGAGGCCTTCGAGCCGTGCGTGCGGCGCGGCGACGCCGCCACCGAGAGCCGTCGAGACGAGCTGCTCGCGTTCGAAGACAGCCGCCGTGACGAGGGCCTCGTCGAGGCCCGTAGCCCGGGCCGAGACGCGGACGAGCTCGCGGATCGCCTGCCGGGGCTCGCGCGCTTCGAGGGGCGAGACGAAGCGGTCGGGGGTGAAGACGTCGGCGAGCCGCAGACTCGTCTGTCTCGGAAACAGCCTTCCGATCATGGGACCCGAGAGCATCGACGTCGCGACCGCCATCACGACGAGCGCCACGAAGGTCGTCGGGCCGATCAGGCCGGCCTCGCGGGCGGCCAGCGCGAGCACGATCTCCATGGCTCCGCGCGCATTCATG
>JANNQH010000557.1:0-1573 GCA_031400655.1 Deltaproteobacteria bacterium
GGCGACGACGCTCCGCTTCCCGCCGTTCAGGAACGAGAAGAGCAGACCGCAGCCGTCCTCTGGGATCGGTCGCCCCGTCGCCGACCAGCGTCGCAGCGGATCCCCGGACGGCGGCTCGAGCTTGATGACCTCGGCGCCCGCGTCGACGAACAGCTTCGTGCAGTAGGGCCCCGCAATCCCACTCGTGAGATCGACGACCCGCAAGCCCTCGAGCACTCTCCGCGTCGCCACCGCGACCTCCTCGTCCCCATCCGAGACCTGCCGGGGCAGCATATCTCGGGGTGTGGCCGAATGACACGGCAGCCCTCGACGGGGCCGTCGAGGGTGCGAGGTCGCGCCCTGGGCTTCAGTGCTACGCCGGCGCGAGGCGGTAGCGGATCGGAAGGTGCTTGATGCCGGGGACGAGGTTCGAGGCCGGCAGTGAAGGTGATCAGGCAGTAGCCCATGGTCTCGAGATCGCCCATCGGCTTGGCGTCGATCTTCGCGTTCGCGATCACGCTCGCGAGGTCGTCGCGGGGTGCTCTCGACGGTCGGCGATGATGTCCGAGAAGTAGGTCCAGAAATCCATGAAGAGGGATTTCGTGTACTCGAAGTGATCGGGAGCGCGCTGGAACTCGGAATCCTCGCGGCCGAGGCTGTCGACGATCTGGCGGGCCCTGCGCTCGACCATGGGCTGCAGGCTCTGGATCGCGCGCGGCGTGAAGTAGGCGCTCGCGATCTGGCGGTACTTCCGGTGCTCGGGCCGATCCAGATTGATGATGGTGGGAATCGGCGGGGCCGCCTGGGACTCGAGAGCCTCGCGTCGGGCAATCGTCATGCCCGGGGCGTTCAGGAAGATGTCGGGCTCCTTCGAGATCTCGACGATGTCGGCGTGGGGCAGGCCGATCGCGCGGCGGATCCCGGGCGCGTGAACGAACTCGAATCCGGATGGAGCAGGTTTCGCGCCGGGGACGAACGATCGTTCAACGACGGCCGGCGACGTCACCAGCGGCGGTCCGCCTCACTCCGCGGCGCACCTGCGGCGCCCTGCCCCACCCCTTTGACGACCCGGGGCGGCGTCCCTTCCCGGATCACCCATAGCGGGCCGACCCCGACCGGGGCAGTCCGCTTCGCGAGTCACCTAGCACCCCTCCGCCGCGTTCACGAGGCGCCCGAGCAGCTCGATTGCAGCGCCCGATCCGATATTTCGCTTGCCGTACCCCCGCGCCCGGCTAATGTCCGCCCCTCTGGAGGTCTCATGCTCGATACCTGGGTCGTGGTGGCAGATGGCAGTGGATGTCGAATCTTCAGCAGCGATGCATCGCTGGCGGTGCTGAATGCTGTCAAGGAGCTCAAGAACAAGCATCACGGGAGCGAGCACCGCGGCCATTCGGCCAAAGGCCATGATTCCGCGCATCGCGCGACCGAGTCGAAGTTCGCGGCGGACCTGGGCGACGAGATCACCCGTGCGGTCCAGGCGAACAGCGTGCGAGACATCCTGATCGTCGCCCCGAAGCGATTCCTTGGGGACCTGCTTGCCTCGCTGCCGAAATCGATAGCCGACCACGTGACGGCCAAGGTCCCCAACGACTTC
>JANNQH010000558.1:0-3041 GCA_031400655.1 Deltaproteobacteria bacterium
CCGGAGCGACACGACGCGAGCGATTTCAAGTAGGGAAGGGCTTCAGACGACGCTCCGGTGGCGGCTCGGGCGGAAATCGACGCCGGCCGCCGCGTCGTAGTAGCGGACGGCCGCGCTGCGCGGCGGGACGAGCGCATCGATGCGCTCGAAGTCCGCCGGCTCGAGCTGCACGTCGAGCGCGCCGAGGCTGTCCTCGGCCTGCTCGAAGGTGCGCGGGCCGATGATCGGCGCGGTGACGCCGGGCTGCGCGCCGCACCAGGCGAGGGCGAGCTGTGACACGGAGCAACCTTTCTCGCGCGCCATCTCGCGAAGCAGGTCGATCACGTCCCAGGTCAGCGGGGTCGCCTGTCGGCCGAAGTTGTCCTTGCCGCCCTGCCAACGGCCCGCGACGTCGACTTGTTCGCGGCCGTATTTGCCCGTGAGCAGTCCGCCGCAGAGGGGGCCCCACGGAATGACGGCCAGCCCGAAGGTCTGCGCGGCGGGGATCACCTCGCGCTCCGCCGTGCGGTCGAGGAGGTTGAATGCGGGCTGCTCGCTCACGAAGCGATTCAGCCCGAGCTCCTTCGCCACCCAGAGTGACTCCACCATCCGCCAGCTCGGGAACATGCTGACCCCGACATAACGGACCTTGCCCGCGCGGATCAGATCGTCGAGGGCGCGCAGCGTCTCATCGATGGGCACATCGGCGCTGCAGCGGTGGAGCTAATAGAGATCGATCCAATCGGTCTTCAGCCTTTCGAGGGAGGCCTCGCAGGCCCCGATGATGTGGCGACGACTGAGGCCGCGGGCGTTCGGGTCTTCGCCCTGCTGGAAGTAGAACTTGGTGGCGAGAACGATCTTCCCGCGCCGATTGTCGCGGGCCAGGGCCCGGCCCACGATCCGCTCGGTCTCGTTGCCGGCGTAGGCGTCGGCGGTGTCGACGAAGTTGATGCCGCGCCCGAGCGCGAGGTCGATGATGCGACCGGACTCCGCCTCGTCGGTTTTGGCGCCAAACATCATCGTGCCGAGGCCGATCGGACTGACCTGTACGCCGGTTCGGCCGAACGATCGGAGCTTCATGGTTTCATTCCTCTCGGGGATCGGGTTCGGTCCCAGTATGGCCGCTCGCGGGAGCCCGCGCCGCGCTGCTCATGCGGCTCGCGGTCGGGCGTGGCATGCTCGTTACCCGGGAGCACGACATGACGGACGACTTCGAAATCTTACGGCCGGGTATGGCCATCCAGCTCGCGCGCCGCCGCGAGGCGATCGCGCAGGGCATGACGCCGCGGGGCTGGAAGATCGGGCTCAACGTGGCCGCCGTGCAGACCCATTTCGGCTTGCAGGCGCCCTGCGTCGGCTGGCTCGACGGGCGCCGCATTCTCGCGAGCGGGGCGGTCGTCGACTTCCTGCCCGAGGTGAAGATGCGCGTCGAGCCGGAAGTCTGCCTGCGCGTGGGCACCGGAGGGCGGCTCGAGGCGATCGCTCCGGCGCTCGAGCTCGTCGATTTCTCGACACCGCCGAAGGATCTACTCGAGCTGCTCTCGTCGTCGATCCTGCATGTCGCCGCGGTTGTCGGGGATTTCGTGGCGCCGGATCGGGGCGTCGGTCTCGGGACGCGCTGGCCCCGGCTCGAGGTGACGGGTCAGCCGTCGCCCCCGCTCGGCGACGGTCTCGTGGCGTCGGATCTGCAGTCGGCCGTCGACTTCGTCGGCGCGCTGCTCGCGCGCTTTGGTGAGGCGCTCGCGCCTGGCGATCTGATTCTCGCCGGGTCCTACGCGGCGGCCGTGCCGCCCCTCGAGCGCGGTGCGCGGGCGGAGGCCGACTTCGGTCCGCTGGGCTCGGTCTCGGTCACGCGACGGGCTTGATCGCGGCTGCCGTTGCGCCGCCTAGCGACTCGAGACCAGCGACTCCGGCAGCTCGTCGAGCCGGATCCGGAGCGAGGAGATCTCGAGGTCTTCGAGATAGCGGGGCAGGTCGTTCGGATCGAAGGGCCTGCCGTCGAGAAATCGATCCGGGGCCATGGCGATGGGCGTGGTCGCCTGCTCGAGCAACCAGGGCGTCGACGAGGCGCTCTTCCTCGCCGGCCGGGTCGTGATGATGACCTCCGGACCGCGAGCCCGCGTGGGCCGGATCCTCGATGTGCCCTTCGGCCGGCCGCGCGAGAGCAGCGAGGTCCTCGAGCATCCCGACTACTACGCCCTGCGCGGCGAGCTGATCGCGTTCCTCGAGAGCCAGCAACGGGAGACGCGAGCCGCATGAGGACGAACGCGCTGGTACCGCGGCGGAGTCGCCGCGGCGCACGACGAGGATCTTCGACTGGACACCCCATGGAGAGACATCCTTTGAGATTCCCGCTCGCCCCGTTCCGTCGCCAGATCCGACTGATCGTCTGCGCGCTCGCGGGCTTCGTCCTCGCCGCCCCGCTCGTCGCTATCGCTCAGGCGCCCGCGCCTGCACCGGCCGCTGCGCCCGCACCGCCGAAGTCGTCCTTCGACGAGCTCCTCGCAGCCGCGCTCGGCGGCAAGCCGATCCTCGATGTCGTGTTCCGCTGGGAGTACGCCAAGCAGGACCAACAGCAGAACTCTCACGGCGCCACGGCCCGAACCCGCCTCGGCTACCAGACCGGCGAATTTCGCGGATTCTCCGGTCTGGCCGAGATGGTCAACACGGTCTCGCCGAAGCCGAGTGCGTACTGGGACGGCGTCGAGAACAACGAAGGGCCTCAAACACTCGTCGCCGATCCGGAGCGGACGGACGTCAATCAGGCCTGGTTCCAATTCGCGAAGAAGGAGTGGGCGGGGCTGAGCCTGCGAGGTGGCCGCCAGCGGATCAATCTCGACGACGATCGCTGGATCGGAAACGTGGGCTGGCGCCAGAACGAGCAGACGTTCGATGCCGCCCGCATGCAGACGACCCTGGGAATCGAGAAGCTGCTCGTCCAGTACATCCACACCTGGGAGGTCAATCGGATCTGGGCCGACAAGGGACCGGCGAATCGGCAGGATTTCGATCCGCGCGGCCATTTCCTGAACGCCGCCTACAGCTACGGCCCCGCATTCAAC
>JANNQH010000559.1:0-3571 GCA_031400655.1 Deltaproteobacteria bacterium
GCCGTGCCGTAGTCGAACTGGTCCGGCGAGAAAACGACCGGCGCGACCTCCCCCGACGGCTTCACGACATGCATGTCCACGATCCGGTCGTAGTAGAAGCCCGGGTGGAAGAACTGGATGCTGAAAGGCAGCTTGCGATCCCGCCACAGTGCACGCTCGGGCCGGTAGCGGATCTGCCGGAACTGGTCGTAATCGAGCTCTCTCAGCCACTCCGGCACGACGCCGCTGGGATTGTCGTACGGCATCGTCGCGAGCTGGCGGGCGCGCTCGCTGACCTGATCGAGTCCGAAGCCGGCCGCGGCGCCAGAATGACCGAGTGCGAGCAGGCTGCAGACGAGGAGGATTCGAAGGAAAGACGCTGGATGGGGCATCGGCATGGCCGCAGAGAGTCGCGCCGGGTCGTCGTTCCTGCAATCCCGGATCACCACAAACGGCCGATGCCAGAAACGATCCCGAATCGGTCGTGGGCCGGCCTCCAGCCACCCCGGTTTCGAGTGCCAACCGGGTATGCCACCGTTTTGGACATGCCGGATGATTCCACGACCCGCAGCGTCGCCCTGCTCTGCGCCCATCGGGAGATCGAGCAGAAGATCTACCGCAAGGGCAAGCAGGGGATCCGCGATCAGTACACCACGACGAACATCACCTACCCGGGCCACGGCCGCGCGACCCGGGAGATGTACACGCAGGTCCGGCTCGCAACCGTACAGCTAGCACGGGCCGGCGCTGCAGACGGACGAATCCGCGAGGGCGGATTCGCCGCTGAGCGGCGGCCGGAGAGCGGCGGCTTCGCAGTTCGAGCGGCGGGGGACCGATGGGCGAGATTCGAGCGGTGATCGATGGCGTGCGCTTCGGCGAGGGGGCGCGCTGGCGGGGCGGGTCGCTCTGGTATTCGGAAATGTTCGCGGGGCGCGTGATGCGCTTCGATCCGCGGCGTCAGGTGAGCGAGGTGGTCTGCGAGATTGAGGACGGCACGCCGTCGGGGCTCGGATTCCTGCCGGACGGACGCTTGCTCGTCGTCCACATGCAGCATTGCGCGATCCTGAGACTCGAAGCCTCGGGTCAGCTCGTGCTGCACGCCGACCTTCGCCGCGACGCCATCTGTCTCCTCAACGACATGGTGGTCGCACCGAACGGCAACGTCTACGTCGGCAGCACGGGGAGGAACTTCTTCACGGGCGACACGCTGAAGCGGCCGGCGAACGTGATCCTGGTGTGGCCCGACGGCTCGCGCGAGGTCGTGGCGGAAGAAGTCGCCGGTCCGAACGGCGCGGTCGTCACGCCCGACGGCCGCACGTACATCCTCGCCGAATCGAATCAGAATCGGCTGCTGGCGTTCGACATCGGCGGCGATGGACGGCTCTCGAATCGCCGCATCTGGGCCGAGCTCGATCCGCTGCACCCCGACGGCATCGCGCTCGATCGCGAAGGCGCAGTGTGGGTCGCGTCGCCACAGACGAACGAGATTGCGCGAGTGATCGAGGGAGGTGTGATCACGCAGCGTTTCGTGCGGCCGACGCCCGTCATCTGCTGCGCGCTCGGCGGGAAGGTGCTCTATTTCTTCCGGACTGCGCCGGGCAGCGCGCTCGACGCGACGGCGACGGGACTCTTCGAAGCGGTCGACGTCGGGGTCGGCGGAATCGACTAGCAGACGAAATGAAAACGGGAGACGAGCACCACCGGCGCTCGCCTCCCGCATCTCATTCAATCGAGCGAACTAGCGTCGGAAGCGGCCACCGCCACCGCCGCCACCATCGCGGTCGCCGCCGCGGCCACCGCCGCCGCCTCCGCCACCGCCGCCACCACCACCGCCGCCGCCACCGCGGCGGTCTTCAGCCTCGTTCACGCGCAGCGCACGGCCGCCCATGTCGCTGCCGTCGAGGGCGCGGATCGCGTTGCTGGCCGCCGCCGCGTCGCTCATCTCGACGAAGGCGAAGCCCCGAGCCCGACCCGTCTCACGATCCATGATCACGTTGACGGAGTCGATGCTTCCGTGGCGCTCGAACAGCTCGCGCAGGTCCTGCTCATTGGCGGAAAAGGGAAGGTTGCCGACATAAATCTTCTTGCCCAATACGTGTTTCCTCGCGGCTCATGCTCGTTTGCATGGCCACGGACTGCTCCGGTGCCGGGTCCGGACGATCCAGACGCCGTTCCTTTGCTTTGACAAACCCAGTTCCCCTCGAGACGACGTCGTCTCGGGCGGAACAGAGCCTTAAAGGGGACTACCGAAGGGAAACAGGGGCTGGCCAGGGGCCATCTCGAGAACCAATCGCAGACCTCTCCAGATCCGAACCTAGCAGAATACGGCCAGAGAGCCCGGGGATTTTCTGTGAAAGGGCAAAAAATGGTGTAGAACGAGTCCCGACATGGCCGGCGGAGGGGATCTCTGGGCCGGTCGTGCGCCCGAGAGCTTGCGGCCGATGGACGGGAATCTCCATCCGCAGCGGGCTCGACTCCGGGGGGACAACAGCCCAAAAATCGGCCTAATCGCGGCATCGGGAGGTCCCACCTGCCCCGAGGCACAGGTGGGACGGCTCCCGATTGGCTTACCGCCCGCATGGGGCCGCTTGCCTAGCTCCCCAGCAAACCGCCCGACACGACGATCTCGACCCGCCGATTGCGCGCCCGTCCGTCGGCGGTCGTCTCGTCGCCGATGGGCGTGGACGAACCGAGGCCAGCGACATCGGTGCTCGACGCGGCGATCCCCTGTCCGATCAGGTAGTCCCGAACGGCCAATGCTCGCTTCAAGGAGAGCTCCTTGTTGCGCTCCGGGCTCCCGGTGTTGTCGGTGTGGCCCTCGACGTTGAACTTGAGCGAGGGGTACGAAGCCACGACGCCGGCGAACTTCGCGAGACTTTCCTTGGCCTTCGCGTTCAGGTTGGCCGTCCCCGTCGCGAACTGCACGCCGCCGATCTCCGACACGAGGCCGCGATCGGTGGCCCGGGTGGGCAGCGCGGCATTGAGCCGCTGCTCGAGATCCCTGCGCGCGGCCACGGCGGCGGCGCTTTCGTCCCGCACGCGCTGATCGCCTGCGGCCACCTTGGCAGCCGCCATGGCCGCTGCAGTCCGCTTGCTCTCCTCTTCCGCGGCGGCCCTGGCCGTCGCTCCAGCCTGGCGCGCATCCTCGCCAGCCAGGGTTGCCTCACGCGCCAGGGCGGGAGCGGTCTTGCGGACCGCGCGCTTCTTGTTCGCCTGCGCGGATTCGGCCGCTGCCAACTTCGTCCGGGCCTTCTCGAAGGACTCGAACGCGAACCGCTCGGCGCCCGCTGAGGCCGCAATCGCCACCGCGTACCTCGCCTGGACCAGCTCGACGGGGTCGGTCTTCTCGTCGATCGCGATGGGCTCGAGGGTCCCGTAGTCCGCCCTCTCCGTCAGCGACGTCACCTTGGACTCCGAACCCTTGATCTTGTGCGCGGTGTTGTAGAGCACGACCATCTTGCTGGGAACGCTGACCGCGAAATGCGGCTCGGCCGTCACGATCAGCGCGAACTGGGAGGCGCCGTAGCGGGTCTCGAAATCGCCCTTGCCCCGGCTGTTCGTCGCGATCACGCCCTGGTTGACCGCTCTGCCT
>JANNQH010000560.1:0-3383 GCA_031400655.1 Deltaproteobacteria bacterium
TCCGTCAGGCCGTTGACCGTGACCGCTTCGCGCAGCAGGACCGCGTCGAGCCAGCCGCAGCGCCGCGGCCGACCGGTCGTCGCGCCGAACTCGGCGCCCTTCTTGCGGAACATCTCGCCGATCTCGTCGTTCAGCTCGGTCGGAAACGGACCGCCGCCGACGCGGGTCGTGTAGGCCTTCGTGATGCCGATGACGCGGTCGATCTTGGTCGGACCGACGCCGCTCCCGGTACAAACGGCGCCGGCGACGCAGTTCGACGACGTGACGAAGGGATAGGTCCCGTGGTCGATGTCGAGGAAGGTTCCCTGGGCGCCCTCGAATAACACGTTCTTCCCGGCGCGCAGCGCCTTGTCGAGGATCCGGCCCGTGTGATCGATGTAGGGCTCGAGCGCGCGACCCCATTCGACGCACTGCGCATAGAGCGCGTCGACGTCGATCGGCTGGGCATCGTGGAGGCGGGTCAGCTCGAAGTTCTTGTGCTCGGCGAGCGCCACGAGCTTGGCGCGCAACGTGCCGAGCTCGCGCAGGTCGGCGATGCGGATTCCGCGGCGCGCGACCTTGTCCTCGTACGCAGGCCCGATGCCGCGTCCCGTCGTGCCGATCTTGTCTTCGCCGCGGGCGTTCTCGCGCGCCTTGTCGAGGGCGCAGTGCCAGGGCAGGATCACGTGCGCGCGGCCCGAGACGCGGATCCGCGACGGGTCGCGCAGGATGCCGCGGTCCTTCAGCTTGCTGATCTCGCCGAGCAGGATTCCGGGATCGACGACGACACCCGGACCGATCAGGTTGACGGAGCCGTCGTGGAGGATGCCGGAGGGCACGACGTGGAGGATCGTCGTCTCGCCCCCAACCACGAGCGTATGACCCGCGTTGTTGCCGCCCTGGAAGCGGGCGACGAGATCGGCTCGGGGGCCGAGCCAATCGACGATCTTGCCCTTGCCTTCATCTCCCCACTGGGCACCGACTGCGACGACGGTCGTCATGACTAGAGCTCCAGCAGCTGGACGGCGATCATGCTGGGGTCGTCGCGAAGGGCGGCGAGCACACTGTCGCTCGGGAGTTGATCGACGTTGACGAGCATGCAGGCCTCGCCGCGACTCTCGTGGAGCGCGAGCTGCATGCGCGAGATGTTGACTCCGGCATTACCGAGCAGCGTGCCGATCCTGCCGACGACGCCGCTCTGGTCGTGGTTGTGGATCAGCAGCGTGTAGCCCTCCGGAATCGCCTCGAGCATGAAGTCGTCGACGCGCACGATGCGCGGCTGGCGGCCGTGGAAGACGGCGCCCGCGATCAAGCGATCGACGACGCCCTTCACCTTGACCGTCACCGCCGACGCGAAATCCGTCGTCCGCGTCGTCTTCGACTCGATCACCTTGATGCCGAGCTCCTGCGCGACATGCGACGCGTTCACGAGATTCACGTGCTCGCGCACCGTCGACAGGATCCCCTTCAGTACCGCGATCGTGATCGGCGCGACCTTGAGCTCCGCGACCTCGCCCGAGTACTCGACCTCGATGGCCTCGACGCGGCCGTGGGCGAGCTGGCCCTGGAAGCGGCCGAGCTTTTCACCCAGCTCCAGATACGGCGCGACCGTGACCATCTGCTCCGGCGAGACAGAGGGCACGTTGATCGAGTTGACCACAGCGCCGCGCAAGAGAAAATCGCGGATCTGCTCCGCCACCGCGATCGCCACGTTGATCTGGGCCTGCTCGGTCGAGGCCCCGAGGTGGGGCGTGCAGATCACGTTCGGGTGGGCGACCAGCGGATGGCCCGCCGGCGTCGGCTCCTCGACGAAGACGTCGAGCCCCGCCCCGCCGACCTGACCGGAGTCGAGCGCCTCGAGCAGCGCCTCCTCGTCGACGATGCCGCCGCGGGCCGCGTTGATGACGATCAGCCCGGGGCGCGCCTTCGCGAACTGGGCGCGACCGAGAATGCCGGTCGTCTCCTTGGTCTTCGGGACGTGGACCGTGACGACGTCGGAACGCTCCATCATCTCATCGAGGGAGACGCGCTCGACCTCGAGCTTCGCCGCCGCCTCCGCCGTCAGATACGGATCGTGGACGACGACCTTCATGCCGAGGCCCTTGGCCCTGGACACGACATAACGTCCGATGTTGCCGGCCCCGAGCACGCCGAGGGTCCGGTTGTAGAGCTCCATGCCCTCGAACTTCTTCTTCTCCCACTTGCCGGCCTTCATCGAGGCGGTGGCCTGGGGGATGTGGCGCGCGAGGGAGACGATCAGCGCGATCGCGTGCTCGGCCGTCGTGATGTTGTTGCCTTCCGGCGTGTTGACGACGACAACGCCGTGCTGCGTGGCGGCCTGGACGTCGACATTGTCGACCCCGATCCCGGCCCGGCCGACGATCCGGAGCTTCTTCGCCGCGGCGAAGACTTCCTTCGTGACCTGCGTGTTCGAGCGGATCACCAGCCCGTCCACGTCGGCAATCAGCGTGAGCAGCTCGGCGGGCGAGCAGCCCGGGCGATTCACGAGCTCGATGCCCGGCGCCTGCTCGAGAATCTTGACGCCCTGCTCGGAGAGCGAATCGGAGATGAGAACCTTCGGCACTGGACGATCACTCCGCGCGCAATCGGCGCGCTTTTGTCTGCCCCCACCCAGGGGCGAGCCCGAGCGGGATCCCATCCCGCTCGACACGATTCGTTCTTGGATCCGTTCTTTGACTGCAATCCTTGAAGGCGACCCTCGAGCGTGGTCCCCATTCGGGCGAGGCCGACCGGTTCGGATCGGGCCTGCCCAGCAGCCGACGAGGCGGTCTTCGCGGCCTGCGCGACGCACGTCTAACCCGTGGACTTGACTACGGATTCGAACCGGCGGCCGAGTGTGCACGACGGTCCGAGAGGTGTCAACGGGAACCGCCTCGCGTGCTAGGGTCGTCGCCCTTCCGCCGCGCAGACGCCGCGAACGGGCCCAGCCCGAGAGCAGCGACCGCTTCGCCGCCGCCCAGGAGTCATTTGCATGTCGAGGTCCACCCTCCCCGCGCGCCTCGCGATCGAGCCCCGCGGCCCCCTCGACGGCCGGATCGAGGTCCCCGGCAGCAAGAGCATCACGAACCGCGCACTCCTGCTCGCGGCCCTGGCCGAGGGCGAGAGCGAGCTCGAAGGCGGCCTCGAGTCCGACGACACGATCGTCATGCGCGAGGCCCTCGAGGCCCTGGGCATCCGCGTCGACGTCTCGGACTCGACCTGGCGGGTCGAAGGCCGCGGCGGCCGCTTCAAGGTCCCCGCCCACCCCCTCGACTGCGGCAATTCGGGCACGACCGCCCGCTTCCTGACCGCCGCCCTGACCCTCGCCCCCGGCCCCGTCGTCGTCGACGGCAACGCCCGCATGCGCGAGCGGCCGATCAGCGACCTGGTGACCGCGCTCCGCG
>JANNQH010000561.1:0-5019 GCA_031400655.1 Deltaproteobacteria bacterium
CCGCGACTACTTCGCCGCCCGGCGGCAGGGAATCCAGACCCAGCTCAGTCAGGCCGCTGAGCTCCTGACTCAAGCAGAGCACCGCAACTCCGAACTCCAGCGCCGCCTCGTCGATCTCTCGGCCGAGCTCGACTCGATCCGCGAGAGCGCGAGCCGGCGAGCCGAGGAAGAGGCGCTGCGGATTCTCGCCGAGGCCCGCGCGACCGCCGATCGCATCCGGCGCGACGCCCAGGCCGCGGTCGACCAGGAGCTGCGCCGCGCCCAGGCGAAGCTGCGCGAGGAAGCTGCGGATCTCGCCCTCGAGCTCGCGGCGTCGAAGCTGCAGTCGGGTGTCACCGAAGCCGACCGCGACCGGCTGGTGGACGAATTCATCACCCGAGTACAACCGAATCCGGCGGAAGGTGTCGTTCGATGATGGCCGGCGGCGCCGCACAACGTTATGCGAAGGCCCTCTTCGCTCTGGCCCAGGACGAGCATCGCCACCGAGAGGTCCGGAGCGAGCTCGAGCGTCTCGCGACGCTCCTTACGGAGAGCCGCGAGGTTGCGGCGGCGCTGCTGACGCCGATGCATCCCGCGGCGGAGCGCAAGGCAGCGATTCGTGCACTGGCCGCGCGCGAGAGCGTGAGCCCGCTCGTCCAGAATTTCCTCGGCTTCCTGATCGACCAGCGGCGCTTGATCCAGTTCGCCGAGATCGCGGCCGCCTATGCTGCGCTCGCCGATCAGGCGGAGGGCATGCTGACCGCCGAGGTGCGGGTCGCGAGCGCTCTCGATGAGAGGCGCAAAGACAGACTCCGAAGAGCGCTCTCGGAGCGAACCGGGCGCGAAGTGAAGCTCCAGATCGAGATCGATCCGACGCTGATCGGCGGTGCCATCGCGAAGGTCGGCGACCTCGTATTCGACGGCAGCCTCCGCACGCAGCTCACGCAACTGCGCGCCAACCTGACGAAGGGATCCCTGTAGATGGACATCAAGCCCGGCGAAATCACCGACATCCTCAAGCGGGAGATCAAGAACTACGACCGCGAGATCGACGTCGCCGAGACTGGAACAGTGCTCTCCGCCGGCGACGGCATCGCTCGTATCTACGGACTCGAAAACGCCCTCGCGGGCGAGCTCGTCGAGTTCGCGGGTGGACTGCGCGGCATGATCCTCAATCTCGAAGAGGACAACGTCGGTGTCGCGATCATGGGGCCGTCCAGAGGCGTCAAGGAGGGCGACATCGTGCGGCGCACGGGCCGCATCATCGAGGTGCCGGTCGGCAAGGGGCTGCTCGGCCGCGTGGTCGACGCCCTCGGCGCGCCGATCGACGGCAAGGGGCCGATCCAGGCGGAGGCGACGCGCCAGGTCGAGCTCAAGGCGCCGGGCATCGTGACGCGCAAATCGGTGAACGAGTCGATGGCGACCGGGATCAAGGCAATCGACGCCATGGTGCCGATCGGCCGCGGCCAGCGCGAGCTCATCATCGGCGATCGCCAGACCGGCAAGACCGCGATCGCGATCGACACGATCATCAATCAAAAGGGCAAGGACGTGATCTGCGTCTACGTCGCGATCGGCCAGAAGCAGTCGACGGTCGCGCAGGTGTCGGAGAAGCTGAAGCATTACGGCGCGATGGACTACACCATCATCGTCGCCGCGACCGCCGCCGATCCCGCACCGCTCCAGTACATCGCGCCCTACTCGGGCTGCACGATGGCCGAGCATTTCGGACACAACGGCAAGCACGTCCTCATCGTCTACGATGATCTCTCGAAGCAGGCCGTCGCCTATCGCCAGCTCTCGCTGCTTCTGCGCCGACCGCCGGGCCGAGAGGCCTATCCCGGCGACGTGTTCTACGTCCACTCCCGGCTCCTCGAGCGAGCCTGCAAGCTCTCGGACGAGCTCGGCGGCGGCTCGATCACGGCGCTTCCGATCATCGAGACCCAGGCCGGCGACGTGTCCGCCTACATTCCGACCAACGTGATTTCGATTACGGATGGCCAGATCTTCCTCGAAACCAACCTCTTCAACTCGGGCGTGCGACCGGCGATCAACGTCGGTCTCTCTGTCTCCCGCGTGGGTGGCTCAGCGCAGACCAAGGCGACGAAGTCGGTCGCGGGTCAGTTGAAGCTCAATCTCGCGCAGTACCGCGAGATGGCGGCCTTCGCCCAGTTCGGCTCGGACCTCGACAAGGCGACCCAGGAGCAGCTCGCGAATGGCGCACGCCAGACCGAGATCCTGAAGCAGGGCCAGTACTCGCCCCTCCAGATGGAGGAGCAGGTCGTCTCGATCTTCGCTTCGACGCCGCCGGCGGGCCGCGAGTCCTGGATCCGGCAGCTCGAGCTGACCGACATCCAGCGCTACGAGCGCGAGATGCTCGCGTGGATGCGGTCTTCGAAGCGCGGGATCCTCGACGCGATCAGGACCTCGGGCAAGTTCGAGGACTCGACCAGGCAACAGCTGGTCGCTGCCCTCGACGAGTTTGCGAAGATCTTCGAGCCGACCGCGGCCGCAGGGTCGAAGGCGACTGAGGCGGCTTAGGTGGCGAATCTCCGCGACATCAAGCGGCGCATCACGACCACCCGGTCGACGCAGAAGATCACGTCTGCGATGAAGATGGTGTCCGCGGCGAAGCTGCGTCGCGCGCAAGACGCGATCGGCAATGCGCGTCCCTACGCCTCGCGCATGCGAGCAACCCTCGAAGAGGTCTCGAAGAGCCCCCTCGACGAGACGCATCCGCTGCTCGCCGTCCACGAGGCACGCAAGCACCTCGAGCTCGTGGTCGTCACCTCCGACCGGGGGCTGGCCGGGGGATTCAACTCGAACGTCATCAAGGCCGCGGAGGCGGTGATCAAGAGCCGCGGCGGAGAGTTCCAGCAGGTCGGCCTGACGCTGCTCGGCAAGAAGGCCATCGATTTCTTCCGTAAACGCCGGCCGGGCCAGATCCGATTCGCATCGCCGATCGGGGGCGACGTTCGCTACGACAAGGCGGCCGATGTGGGGCGCGAGCTCGCGCGGCGTTATGCGGCGGGGGAGATCGACGAGGTCGTCCTCGTGTACAGCCAGTTCGTTTCGACGATGACCCAGACACCGGTCTTGCGGCCGCTGCTTCCGTTCACGCCACCCTCGAAGCCCGGCAAGGGCGGGCTCGTCGTCGTGTCCGAGGAGCAGGCGCTTCCCTTCGAGATCGAGCCGGATGCCGAGACGCTGCTCGCCGCGCTCGTGCCGAAAGCCGTCGAGGTCGAGGTGTTCCGGGCGTTGCTCGAGAACCAGGCCGGCGAGCACGCCGCGCGCATGACGGCGATGGAAGCCGCGACCAAGAACACCAAGGACCTGATCGAGAAGCTGACGCTCCAGTACAACCGCGCACGCCAGGCGGCGATCACGCGCGAGCTCGTCGAGATCGTGACCGGCGCCCAGGCGCTCGAATAGAAGAAGTTCGAAGGAGAGAGAGAATGTCCATTGGCAAGATCGTCCAGGTGACGGGCCCCGTCGTCGACGTCGAGTTCGCGGAGGGGAACCTGCCCGAGGTCCTGATGGCCCTCACCACGACCAACGCCGCGATCAATGACCTGCCCGATAATCTCGTGATCGAGGTGGCGCTCCATCTGGGCGAGAAGACGGTGCGGGCGATCGCAATGGACACGACCGATGGTCTCCGCCGCGGCCAGGAAGTGAAGAACACCGGCGCGCCGATCACGATCCCCGTCGGCCCCGAGACGCTCGGCCGGATCATGAACGTGATCGGTCAGCCGGTCGACGAGCGCGGCCCGATCAACGCCAAGATGACCTACCCGATCCACCGTCCGGCGCCCGAGTTCGTCGATCAGTCGACCGCCGTCGAGGTGCTCGAGACGGGCATCAAGGTCGTCGACCTGATCGGGCCATTCAACAAGGGTGGCAAGGTGGGTCTCTTCGGCGGCGCCGGCGTGGGCAAGACCGTCGTGATCATGGAGCTCATCAACAACATCGCCAAGGAGCACGCGGGCTATTCGGTCTTCGCTGGGGTGGGCGAGCGAACACGCGAGGGCAACGATCTCTGGCACGAGATGATGGACTCGGTCCTCAAGGACGGCTCGACCGTGCTCGACAAGGCGGCGCTGGTCTACGGCCAGATGAACGAGCCGCCGGGAGCGCGCGCGCGCGTCGGCCTCACGGGTCTGACGGCGGCCGAATACTTCCGCGACGAAGAGGGCAAGGACGTGCTCCTCTTCATCGACAACATCTTCCGCTTCACGCAGGCGGGGTCGGAAGTGTCGGCGTTGCTCGGCCGCATTCCCTCGGCCGTGGGTTATCAACCTACGCTGGCGACGGACATGGGCGAGCTCCAGGAGCGCATCACGTCGACCAACAAGGGCTCGATCACTTCGGTACAGGCGATCTACGTCCCCGCCGACGACTTGACCGATCCCGCGCCGGCGACCGCGTTCACGCATCTCGACGCGACGACCGTGCTCTCCCGCGCGCTGACCGAGATCGGCATCTACCCCGCCGTCGATCCGCTCGACTCGACCTCTCGGATCCTCGATCCGCAGATCGTGGGCCAGGAGCATTACGACGTGGCCCGCGGTGTCCAGTCAACGCTGCAGTCCTACAAGGATCTCCAGGACATCATCGCGATCCTCGGCATGGACGAGCTCTCGGAAGAGGACAAGCTGACCGTCGCCCGCGCGCGCAAGATCCAGCGCTTCCTGTCGCAGCCGTTCCACGTCGCCGAACAGTTCACCGGCACCCCCGGCGTCTACGTCCGCCTCGAGGAGACGATCCGCGGCTTCCGCGAGATCCTCGCCGGCAAGCACGACGACCTCCCGGAGCAGGCTTTCTACATGGTCGGCGACATCGACAGCGCGATCGCCAAGGCGAAGACGCTCGTCTAGAGGAGACTCATCAAATGCCGCTCGAGCTCGTCGTCGTGACACCGGAAGGTCAGGCCTTCTCCGACGCCGTGGACCAGGTCGTGCTGCCCGGCGAGGCGGGCCGCTTCGGTGTGCTCGAGAGCCACGAGCGTTTTCTCACGCCGCTCGTCCGCGGGCCGATGCA
>JANNQH010000562.1:0-2061 GCA_031400655.1 Deltaproteobacteria bacterium
CGCGCTCGTCAACGTGGACGGCGGAACGGACTTCTGAGCAGGCTCTCAGCCGGCGGTCTGCTGCTCGCGGGCGGCCACGCGCTCGGCCCGGAGCGCCGCGCGGCGGACCTTGCCTGCGTCGTCCTTCAGCGTCTCCCAGACGAGCTCGAAGCTGCGGGGAATCTTGTAGCGCACGAGGCGTACCTCGAGGTGGCGCCGGAGCTCGTCCTCCGAGATCGGCGACGCTACGTGCACGATCGCGTGGACGATCGCGCCGAGGTCGTCGTCGGGCAGACCGATCACTGCGCACGCCAGCACGTCCGGATGTGATTCGATCGCCCCTTCGACCTCCGCCGGATAGACGTTCGCACCGCCCGTGATGACGAGGTCCGTGCGGCGGTCGACGAGATAGAGAAAGCCATCCTCGTCGACGTAACCCATGTCGCCGAGCGTCTCCCAGCCATCGGCCAGACGCCGCGGCTCGGCGCCGAGATAGTGATAGGTCGAGCCGGGACCCCCGGGCGGAAGGCCGTAGACATCGCCGATCTCGCCGATCGGCAGCGTCTCACCGGCCTGCCCCACGATCTTGATCTTGCGCCCTTCGCTCACGCGGCCGACGGATCCCGGCCGTGCGAGCCACTCGCGCCCGGAGATGAGCGTCCCCACGATCCTCTCGCTCCCGCCGTAGGCCTCCCAGACCCGGTCGGGCCCGATCCATTCGATCCACTCGCGCCGCAGCCATTCCGGCAGGAAGGCGCTGCTCGAGACGACGCGCTTCAGGGACGATAGGTCGAAGGCCGCACGCTCTTCCGGGGCAAGCTTCCAGATCCGCACCATCATCGTCGGGACGAAGATCGCGAGAGCGAGTCGGTGCTGCTCGATCAGACGAAGCGACTCGACCGCATCGAAGCGCGTCATGGCGACGACCTTGCCGCCACCGAGCAGGACCGAGAGACAGTTGATCAACGGCGCCGAGTGGTAGAGCGGGCCCGGCACGAGAATGCTCGTGCCGGCGGGCTGGTCGTGGTAGCGCGCTTCGGGATCGGACTCTGCGCGGATATGATCGACGACGACCTTGGGTCGGCCGGTCGATCCGCCGGAGCAGATCGCCATGCGGTAGCGGGAGACGTGGTCGGGCAGCGGTGCATCGGATTCGCCCGACGCGTCGAAGCCCGCGTCGAGGACGATCGGTGCGCTCAAAGCGGCGCCTGATCCAATCGCCCTGCTCGTTCCAGCCGTTGCGTTCGTCCCGCCCGGCACCTCGGAAGCCGGAACGCCGACGACGAGACGTGGGGACACGAGCGAAAGAATCGCGTCGCGTTCGTGGCGCGGGAGGTGGGGTGACACGGGCTGCGGCGTCGCACCGAGCTTCCAGCACGCGAAGAGCGCCTCGACGAACTCGCGCCCGTTCGGCAGGGCGAGCGTGACGAAGTCGCCCTCACCGACGCCCTGCTTCGCGAAGAGCCGCGCCAGGCGATTCGCGGCGCGCTCGAGCTCGGCATAACGCGTCTCGCGCCCCTCGTGGACGAGGGCGATCGCGTCGGGCTGGCGCTCGGCATGGAGCGTCAGCGCTCGACCATGAGAAACGAGGGGCATCGAGACTCCGGTCGGCGCGGGCGAAGCGCGGGGTGGCGCCGGGTGGCGCGGAAGGGCGCGGAAGGGCGCGGGGTGGCGCGACGAGCCGCGTCAGGCCGCGACGACGGTGTGCGAAAGAAGGTCCTTCTCGACGACGCCGTCCTTGAGGACGAGGGCGACATGGTCGGGATTGCGGAAGAGCGACACGTCCGAAGTCGGGTCGCCGGCGACGACGATCAGGTCGGCGAGCTTGCCCTTCGTGATCGTGCCGAGATCCTTGCCGCGCTTCTTCATGGCTTCGGCACCGTTCGCGGTCGCCCAGCGCAGGATCTCCAGCGGGGGGACGCCGTGTTTGACATACACCTCCATCTCCGAGGCGTAGTCACCGTGGGGCATCATCGCGAAGCCGTAGTCGTCGCCGAGCACCATCCGGACGCCGGCGGCGCGGAGCTTCGGCAGCATCGAGACCGTGTAGTCGAAATCGCGCCGCACGGCGGCGAGCCGCTC
>JANNQH010000563.1:0-3635 GCA_031400655.1 Deltaproteobacteria bacterium
GCTCGCACGACCTCGACCGGATCCATGTGGTCGACGTTCCCGCCCGGCATCAGGCTCATCAGCTTCTTGTACTGCTCGCTCGCCACGCTGTTCCTCCTCGTCTCGCCCTCGTTTCGTGCGGGCCAGCGGCCCTGCTCGCGAGCTCGGGACGATTATACGCAGAACTCGCGTACGCAGTCCGCATCCGCGAGGTCCGCGGCCGTCCGCCGGTGCGCGCGCCGCGGCTGCAGGTTAGGGTCTGCGCTAGATCCAGGTTTCCAATCCCGCCCGGAGACAACGGTTTTCACCCGGAGATAACGCCATGGCCGCCGCGCCGGACCTTCGCCTCTCGACCAGCCTCTTCGATCGAATGAAGCCGATCGACGTCGATACCCACATCACCGAGCCCCCGACCGTCTGGACGGATCGGGTCTCGAAGAAATGGGGCGATCAGGTTCCTCATATCAAGCACATCGACGGCCGCGATCTGTGGGTCGTCGGCGATCAGATGATCGGCGGTCCGGGCTTCACGACGGCGGCGGGCTTCGAGGGCTCCTACCCCGAGTTCCGCAACGGCTTCCACGACATTCCGAAGAGCTCCTGGAACGCGAAGGCGCGCCTCGACTACATGGACGAAGAGGGGATCTACGGCGCGATCCTTTATCCGAACGTCGGCGGCTTTGGCTCGGGCGGCTTCCTCAAGCTGAAGGATCCCCAGCTGATGCTCGAGTGCGTGCGCGCGTACAACGACTTCCTGGTCGACTGGTGCAGTGAAGCGCCCGATCGCCTCGGCGCGGTGGCGGCGATGCCGTTCTGGGACGTGAAGGAATGCGTGAAGGAGGTCCAGCGAGCGGCCAAGATCGGCCACCGCTCGATCCTCGCCTGCTCGGAGCCCCAGGCCTTCGGTCATCCCCGCGTCAGCGACAAGCACTGGGATCCATTCTGGGCCGCCGTCGCCGAGACGGGGCTCTCGCTCAGCTTCCATATCGGGGCCGGCGATCTCTCCGACATCACGCAGGATCCGTCCAAGATCGGCGCGAAGGCGTCGTTCGCGCGGGTCTCGTCGGGGGTGTTCATGATGAACATGAACTGCATCGCCGACCTGATTTTCGGCGGCGTCTGTCATCGCTTCCCGACGCTGAACTTCGTCTCCGTCGAGAGCGCGGTGGGCTGGATTCCGTCCTTCCTCGAGGGCTGCGACTGGCAATGGCAGAACGGACAGGTCTGGAAGGAGCATCCCGAGTACAAGCTCATGCCGAGCGAGTACTTCAAGCGCCAGATCTATGGCTGCTTCTGGTTCGAGGACAAGAGCCTGGCCGCGTCGATGGAATTGATCGGCGACAACCTGATGTGGGAGACCGACTTCCCGCATCCGACCTGTCAGTACCCGGGTCCGACGGGCGGCTTCTCCACCCATCCGCGCGACTACGTGAACCGCGTGATGGCCAAGATGGATGAGAAGAAGGTCGCCAAGGTGCTGCACCAGAATGCGGCGAAGCTCTACGGCTTCAAGCAGCTCGTCTAGCTCGTTAGCGGCTCGCCGCGCGCATGCGCGGCGTCTGGATCAGCTCGAGGCAGGCGCCGTCGGGATCCCGAAAGAAGACGGCGTAGAGCCCGCCTTCGATCGGGACGTCGGGGCCCATGTCGAGGTGGCAGGGTCCCGAGTGCGCGACGCCGAGGCGGTCGAGCTCGGCGCAGCTCGCCTTCGCATCGTCCACCATGAAGGCCATCCGGAAGAGTCCGAGATGGTTGGCCTCCGCGAGCGGACGGCCGACGGGCTTCGGTTCCTGCCACTCGAGCAGGTCGAGGATGAACGGATGGGGCTTGCCTCCGATCCCAAGGAAATCCGCCCGGTAGCGGCAATTGCCCGGGAAGCCGAAGCCGGCGCCCGCCGCCGGCGGCGGCTCGGCCCGACCGGCAATCGACGCAACGCCCAGCACGCGTTGGTACCAATCCGAGCTGTGGTCGAGGTCGCGGCAGTTGATGTTGATATGCGAGAGCCGGACGGCGTCGCCGAATTCGATGAACTCGACGCAAGTGCCATCGGGATCCGAACATAAGAAGAAGCGAACGGTCTGACCCGGCAGCACCGGAACCGAGACCGGAGCGCTCCGGATCGGCACGCCCGCCGCCGTGAGTCGCGCGTGCAGCGCGTCGAGGTCGCCATGGCCGAGGCACAGACGCATGAAGCCCAGATGATTCGCCTCCGGGTGCGGGCGACCGATCGGCTTCGGAGTCTTCCACTCGAGCAGGTCGATCGCCGGGCCGACGGGAGCGCTGCCGTCCTGGAGCATGTGGGCGTCCCAGACGACCTTGCCGGGGAGTCCGAAGCCGGCGCCCTCCTGGGGTAGCGGGCGGGTATGGGTCGTGGCCGTGAGTCCGACGAGGTCCCGATAGAAATGCAGCGAGCGCTCGAGGTTCGAGCAGTTCACGTTCACATGGGCGACGCTCGTGAGTGTAAGCGACATGGTCTCTCCTCGTCACGCGATTATTGCGTGCGCCCGCGCTCCATGACCGACGCGCGGCGCCGGCCGATCTCGGCGCTGTCGATCTGTTTGGAGGATTCGATGCCGACGCGGAGCTCGTAGGCCATCGCGTCGTCGAAATGCATCGAATAACCCGTGTCGATCATGCGCTTGACCTGCTCCATCACGTCGGGGACACAGCCGCACATGTCGCGGGCGAGGGCCTTCGCTTCGTCGAGCAGCCGCTCCGGCTCGCACACGCGATTGGCGAGTCCCCAGTCGTAGGCGCGCTCCGCGGTCAGCGCATTGCCCGAGAGGCTGAGCTCCTTCGCGCGGTTGATCCCGATCAGCCGCGGCAGGCGCTGGCTGAGGCCCCAGCCCGGCACGATCCCGACGCGGGCATGGGTGTCGAGAAACTTGGCGCCCCGCGCCACGAAGATGACGTCGCAGGCCAGCGCCAGCTCGAAGCCCGCCGTCGCCGCCGCGCCGTTCACGGCCGCGATCACGGGCCCCGAAAAGCCCTCGATTCCGTGTCGCATCTCGTCCTGGCCGCGCACCGACAGGTCGTAACCCGTGGTCCCGTCGCCGCCGCCGCCGATCTCTTTGAGATCCATCCCCGCACAGAAGGCACGCCCGGCGCCCGTCACGATCACGGCGCGGATCCCGGGATCGGCCTCGAGCTCCGAGAAAGCCGCGCCGATCGCGAGCCGCAGCTTTGCATTCAGCGCGTTCATCTGGTCCGGGCGGTCGAGCGTCACGATCGCGATCGGCCCTTCGCGTTCGATCTTCAGTACGGCCTCGTTCGACATACTCTCGGTTCCTCTCGCGCGTCTCTCATGCATCATGAGCGTTCACGCCGATTCCGCCGTCGACCAACAGCACGTCTCCGGTGATGAAGGAGGAACGGTCGGAGCAGAGATAGGCGACGGCGTCGGCGATCTCGTGGGGCTTGCCCAGTCTTCGCATGGCATGCACGCCGGCGGTGCTCTCGCGGATGCCGGGGTTGTTCTCGAAGTAGACGGCGATGCCCGGGGTCTCGATGCCGCCGGGGGCGACCGTGTTGACCCGGATTCCGCGCGTCGCGTACTCGGCAGCCACCGTCTTCGTCAGCGCGATGACTCCGCCCTTGGCGGCGGCGTAGGCCGCCTGGCGAACCTGGCCCTTGATGCCCGACTGGGACGAAATGTTGAC
>JANNQH010000564.1:0-1640 GCA_031400655.1 Deltaproteobacteria bacterium
AGCGGCGGCCGCGACGGCTTCGTCTCCCTCGAAGTCTCGCCGCACCTCGCGCACGACACGCAGGGAACGATTGCGGAAGCGCATCGACTGGCGAAGGCCGTCTCCCGCGACAACCTGATGATCAAGGTCCCGGCGACGCCGGCGGGCATTCCGGCGATCCGGCAGCTGATCGCGGACGGGCAGAGCGTGAACGTGACGCTGCTGTTTGCGGTTTCCGCCTATCAAGCCGTCCACGACGCGTACATGTCGGGCCTCGAGGCGCGACTCGCCCGGGGTCAGTCGGTCGCGGGCATCGCGAGCGTCGCGAGCTTCTTCGTGTCGCGCATCGACGCAAGCGTCGCGCAGCGCGTCGAGAAGGCGCTCGCCGCCTCGCCCTCAGAGGCGCAGAAGAAGCGCCTCCAGGCCCTCAACGCGAAGGTCGCGATCGCCAACGCAAAAGTCGCCTACGCCCGCTTCCTCGAAGCCCTCGCCGGCGCGCGCTGGCAGAAGCTCGCGGCGGCGGGTGCGGATCCGCAGCGCGTGCTCTGGGCGAGTACGGGCACCAAGGATCCCGCGCTGCCGAAGACGCTCTACGTCGATGAGCTGATCGGGCGGCACACGGTGAACACGCTGCCGGATGCGACGCTCGCCGCCTTCCGGATCGAAGGCAAGGTCCGCGACGCCCTCGGCAGCGACCCGAAGCGCCTCGACCGCGAAGCAGACAGCGTCCTCTCGGAGCTCGCCGACCTCGGCATCTCCCTCGACGCCGTGACCGACGAGCTCCTGAAGAAGGGCTGCGAGCTCTTCAGCGACGCCTTCGACGCGCTGCTCCAATCGGTCGAGAAGAAGCGCCAGCAAGTGTTGGGCGGACGGAAGGGCTAGATGCGCGTCGAGCTCGGCGAGCACGCGCCCGCGCTCGCAGCGCTGCTCCGTCGCTGGGAGCTCGAGTCCCGATTGCGTCGGCTATTCGAACGCGATGCCGCAATCTTCTCGAATACCGACGAGGCGCGCTGGCTCGGATGGCTCGATCTGCCCTCGGCAGCGGCGGACGAAGTGATCGGCGATCGCGCGCTGCGCGAGGCGATTGCTGCCCATCCCGCGTCGACGGCGGTCGTACTCGGCATGGGCGGCTCCTCGCTCTGGCCCGACGTGCTCGGGCGGACCTGGAACGATCGGCCCGCCTCGGCCGGCCGCCGACGCGCGCTGCATGTCCTCGACACGACCGTCCCCGACGCCGTCGAGTCCTTTCTCGACCGCATCGCCCCCGAAGACTCGCTCTTCTTCGTCTCGTCGAAGTCAGGCTCGACGATCGAGCCCAATGCCCTCTTCGAGCTGATCCATGCGCAGCTGGCCGCCCGCGTCGGCACCGAAGCCGCCGGCCGCCATTTCGTCGCGATCACCGATCCCGGCAGCGCGCTCGAAGCCCGCGCCCGCAAGTCGGGCTTCCTCGGCACCGCCCTCGGCCGGCCCGACGTCGGTGGCCGCTTCTCGGCCCTCTCGCCCTTCGGCATGCTGCCCGCCCTCGCGATGGGCCTCGAGCCGGAGCGGCTCCTCGAGCGGGCGCGAAAGATGGCGGCGGCCTGTGGCCCGAGCATGGCGAGCGACCAGAATCCCGGCCTGCGACTCGGTCTCGCCCTCGGCGCCCTCGCGGAAGCGGGCCG
>JANNQH010000565.1:0-8259 GCA_031400655.1 Deltaproteobacteria bacterium
GACCGCAACCGTCGCGGAAAGCGAGCTCGAGGTCGAACGCGGCTGCCTCGTCTATTCCTTCGACGTCCAAGTTGCAGGACAGAAGGGGGCCGAAGAAGTGCTCGTCGATGCTGGCAGCGGAAAGATCCTGTCGCGCAAGCAAGAGCCGTCCAAGCAAGAGGCCGCCAAGGCGAAGACGCCAACGCCCCCACCCGCCGCGCACTAACGTCTCTAGAAAAGCCCGGCCGGCCGTCGGCTCTAGACGCAACAGGCGTGGCATTGACCGGGGTCGCGAGAAATACGGTTATCGCCGACCGCGGCGTCAACTGTCGAATCCGACGCATCTGCAGCGGATTTTCATTCATGGGTTGCGAACGTCCGACACATCTCCGGCGTCCCTCGGACATCTGTGCATCGGCACGATTCGTGCCAAAGACACGAGGCATCCGAGAGCCCCCTCGCGCGGCGGTCTTGGCCGACAGGTGGCTCTTGCATACCGACCGACGCGATGCGAAAAACGGCGTGGGCGTGGATTCGCTTGCCGGAGTCGACAGTCTTTTTTTTGATTTCGGCGTGATCGTCCGTGGCCCCCTCCAGAAGCGGTGCATCCGAATCGCGGCGCTCGGTCCGCGAGGGTCTTCTGATCTTCGGCTTCGATTGGGGCAAAATCCGTCGACGGATCGGGACTAGAGGCCGTACTTCTTGATCTTCGTCCAGAGGGTTCGCTCGCCGATTCCGAGCAGACTCGCTGCACGGATCTTGTTGTCATCGGCCTGCGCGAGCGCATCGCGGATCGCGCGTCGCTCCGCCTCGGCGACCGCGCGAGCAAGCAGCCTGTCGTCGGCGGGTGCCTCCGGTTCGCCGTCCGTTCGCCCGAGCTGGGCCGCGACGAGCCGCTCCCCGACCTCGCCACCCTCGGCGAGAACGGCGGTCCTCTCCATGATGTTGCGGAGCTCGCGCACGTTTCCGGGCCATGGATAGGAGCGCAAGACACGCTCGGCGCCCGACGAGAGCTCGAGCTCTCCACGCCCGAGATCGCGCGCGAATTGGCTGAGGAATCCGCGCGCGAGCGCCGGGATGTCCTCGGATCGGTCGCGCAGGGCCGGAAGCTCGATCCGGAAGACGTTAAGTCGGTAGAAGAGATCGCTGCGGAACTCGGACTGCTCGATCGCAGCCTCGAGCGGGCGGTTCGTCGAGGACACGATTCGCACGTCGACCTTGAATCCTCGACTACTGCCCACGGGCTCCACGACACCGTCCTGCAGGACGCGCAGCAGCTTCGCCTGGAGGCGGAGGTCCATGTCGCCGATCTCGTCGAGGAAGAGCGTGCCTCCGTCCGCGGCCTTGAAGCGACCGACCCGATCCTGGTGCGCGCTACTGAACGCGCCCTTCAAGTGACCAAAGAGCTCGCTCTCGAGCAGATCGGCGGGAATCGCGGAGCAGTTCAGGGGCACGAAGAGCTCGTCCCGCCGTGGGCTCAGGGCGCGGATCGCGCGAGCCACCAGCTCCTTTCCGGTCCCCGTCTCGCCGGTGATCAGGACGGCGCTGCGTGTCGGGGCCACCTTGTGCACGAGATGGAAGACCTCCTGCATGGCGGGCGACTGGCCGACGATTCCGGCGAGCCCCGGCGAGCTTCCCGCATGCTGGCGGAGGTAGCGGCTCTCGGTGCGGTGACGGGCGCCTTCGATGGCCTGTCGGACGAGGATCTCGATCGCGTCGATGTCAAAGGGCTTCGGGACGAAGTCGACTGCCCCGAGCTTCATCGCCTCGACGGCGGTCTCGACCGACCCGTAGGCCGTCAGCACGATCACGGGCAGGTCTCGATCGAGCTCGCGAAGCGCGCGCATGAATGCCAGGCCGTCCATGCCGGGCATCTTGAGGTCCGTGAGGACGAGCGATGCGCTCTCCTTGCGGAGCCGTTCGAGCGCGACCGCGGCGCTCTCGAAGGCGCTCGCCTCGAGACCCATCCGCTCGAGCAGGATCTGGAGCACACGACGCGTCCGCTCGTCGTCGTCGATCACCATCACGTGCGTCACGGAGATTCCTCCTGGAGCGGCAGCTCGATCCGAAAACGAGCGCCGGAGCCCTCGTTCGGCTCGAGGCGGACGGTACCGCGGTGCGCACTCACGATCCGCTTCACGAAGGTAAGCCCCAGGCCGACGCCCGACGCGCGCCCGGTCACGAAGGGGTCGAAGATGCGCTCGCGCAGGGATTCGAGTACGCCAGGGCCGTCGTCGCGCACACTGAATACGGCCATCGTCCCGGAAGTCTGCTCGATCGCGACCTCCACGTGACCTCCGGCGGCGAGCGACGCGATCGCATTGCTGAGGAGGTTGATGCAGACCTGCTGGATGGCATCCCTATCACAGCAGACGACCGGGCCGTCAACGGGTAGCCGGGCGTCGATCGTGACGCCCTTGACGCGGGCTTCCGGTTCGACGAACGCGACCGCGGCGCGCAAAGGCAGCGAGAGCGACGTCGGTCGCAGGTCCAGGGGACGGCGTTGATCCAGCGTGAGCAGGTCGTCGACGACGCGACTCAGTCGATCGACTTCGGCGCCGATCATTTCGATCATCTCCCGAGCGTGCGGTTCGGCGGTTTCGTCGAGCGAGCGACCGAGGATCTTGGCGGCGTTGCGCAGCACGCCCAGCGAAGTGCGAACCTCGTGCGCGACCCCCGCGGCGAGCTCGCCGACGAACGCAAACTTCTCGGCGTCGATGAGATGGCGCTGGGTCTCGTCGAGGTCAGCCGCCATCCTGTTGAAGGTCGTCGCGAGGACGCCGACCTCGTCTTCGGAGCGGACGGGCACATGGATCCCGGAGGTCTCGCCGCGCGCGACCCCGCGGATGGCTTTCGTCAACTCGCTCAGCGGCTTGATCACGCGATTCGCGCCGAGACCTGCGATCACGAGGGCGACTGCGAGAGCGAGACCCGTCGTCAGGGCGAGCCGATTTCGGAGCCGAATCGCCGGGGCGAGGGCGTGGGAGATGGGCTCGACCATGAGCAGCGACCACCGCGAAGGTGGCAGGAGATGCGCGCAACCGACGATCAGTCCAGCGGCGCGATCGACCTCGAATCCCTTTCCGTTCTCAGTCGAGGGATTCGCGGTCGAGCGGGCGATTCGTTCGAGCGTGCTGCTCTCGATCGCTCCGGCTTCGTCTGCCGAGCTCGTGTGAAGGATTTGCCCATCGGCCTCGATCACCAGGATCTGGACGGGAATGTCCTGGGCAGCAAGCTCTTCGCGGACGCGGTCGGTGACGTCGGCGAGTCGATTCCAATCGAGCACGACGAATAGCGTGCCGAGTCGGACGTTCGGTCGGTCGGGGTCCGGGATCGGCGCCGCGAGCAGCAAAGCGGGGCGACCACCGGGCCCGGATGTGAATCCGACGATCCCGCTCGCTCGCGTGGTCGTGAGGTACGGCTCGAGCGAAAGACCATGCGGGGACGGCGCGCTGGTCGCGACGACCCGTCCCGCTTCGTCGACGACGACGTAGCCCAGACGCGCCTGCGAACCCGACACGAGAGTCGAGAGCGATTGGGCGATCCGTTTGTCGAGATCCGAGACCCGGATCTCCCGCATCACGTCCTGTCGGGCGAAATTTTCCAGCGATTCGGTCTCGACGCGGATCAGCGTCGAGAGTCGATCGGCCGTTTGCCTGGCCTCGCGGGCAAGCTGCCGCCCGATCACGAGGAGCAGCGAGCTCCTCCCGTTCCGCTCGGACAGGACGCCGAGAATGACTCCCGGAATAAGAACTAACAAAGAAGAGAAGATCAGGAGCTTGTGTCGCAACGAGGTCGCCGGTAGGCTCATTACATCGAACTCCTGCCTCTGGACCTCGCCCGCATGGGCGAAGATCGGAGCGGGTCGCTGGATCGAGCTCCAATGAATCGGCACCTCCGATCAATGGCTATCGCTAAGCGCGCCATTTGCGCGCTCGCGTGGCTGTTGGGGATATTGCTCGGAACGGCCGGCACCGCGCGGCTCGCCGCCGCGCAGGTCGCGCCCGGTACGTTCGGAATGCCGTCCGGCGAGGGTGCCGTCTTCTCGATCGACACGGCCATCGGGCCGATCGAGTATCGGAACGCGCGGGGCGTGCGATTCGGCAATACAGGGCTGAACGTAGGCGGGTTCAGCACGGCGGAGCTCGCCCGCGAGGAGGGCGAGCCCCTCGAGGTCGCGCTCGACAGCGTCAACTTGCTGGTGCTCTTCGAGCCCATCCACTCCTTCCGGACCTTTGCCGAGCTCGAGATCGGCGACCTCTTCTCTTACGAGGAAGGTGGCGGGACGGATTCGCATCCCGACCTGCATGTCGAGCGGTTGTACGGTGAGCTTAGCCTCGATGACCCGATCAATATCCGTTTCGGCAAGTTCCAGACGCCGATCGGGCGCTGGAACCTCGTGCCCGCGGAGCCCTTCGTGTGGACCGCGACGGATCCCGTCGTGGTCGAGACCGCCTTCGACGAGCATCAAACGGGACTCATGCTGGGCGGAACTTCCTTCCCGCTCGAAGGCGCGCTCGAATACTGGCTCTACGGACAGGTGATGGACCCGCTCAGCCCGAGCACCACGCCACCACCGACGGATCGGAGCGTCGGCGGACGCCTGCAGTACACGCGCTCGATCGAGGGCTGGTCCGTCGGCTCCTCGTTCCTCGCTTCGGACCGAAACGGCGAGTGGAGCTATCTCGGTGGTCTCGACACGGAGATCCAGGTCGGTCCGTTCGAGTTGCTGGGCGAATTCACCTATCAGGAGGGCGCAATCCGGGATCGCGACATCCTGGATCTCTGGCTGCAGGGTCGCCTCGAAGTCGTACCAGACGTGAGCCTCGTGGCGCGCTTCGAGCGATTCGACCGGATCGGCTCGAAGACCCGGGACGCCGTCATCGGCGACCTCGGAATGGCGTGGCAGCCCGCTCCATGGCTGATCATGAAGGCCGGCTACCGCCTGTCGGACCGGCAGACCAGCGACGTGCGACGCGGCTTCTTCTCGTCGATCTCGGTGATCTTCTAGCATGGGGCGCCTAAAGATCCTGCCGATCCTCCTCGCACTGTTTTGGGCGCAGGCGCTCGCCGCAGAGGAGATCGTCATGGTCGTCCACCCGGATCGCATCGTCTCACTCCGTACTTCAGACATCGCCCAGATCTTCCTCAAGCAGCGACGGTTCTGGCGCAACGGAGACGCCATCGTTCCGGTCAACCGCGATGCCGGCAGCCGAGCGCGTGAAGACTTCACCCGGGCTGTCTTCGGCGTCGACGCACGATCCCAGGTCGCCTACTGGAATCGCGCGTATTTCCGCGGCGTCCTTCCACCGATTACTCTCGCCTCCGACGAATCGGTGCTTCGCTTCGTCGCCAGCGACCCGAGAGCGGTGGGCTACGTACCCGCGTCCCTCGTGGACGACACTGTCCGGGTTGCCGCTCGAATCGGCGGACGGACGGATGATTGATTTGCCGGCGGAGCAGGGCGAAACGCTGATCCAGAATGGACTAGCAAGCGCGATGCCCGAGAAGACGTGGTGCGGCTCCTGGCGGGCACGGCGCATTCGGCCTCACTCATTGCGCCGTCGTAAAGCAGCCCTCCGTGATCGTCTGATTGCCGCCCTCCTCGACCGCGAGCACCTCGAAGATGTATTCGGTGTCGGGCCGCAGGAGCTCCGGGGACACCGTCAGCTCCGTACCCGTTTCTGCCGGGAATTTGACGTCGAAATTGAGATCGTCGTTCTCGACGATGACCTCGTAGCGGACAACGTCGATGTCGTCGTCAGAAACGGAGGTCGTCACGGGCAGCCACTCGATGACGACGGGCAACCTGACGTTCTCAGCGCACTCCGCATTCCCGACGGGCACGGGCTGGACGAGCTCCGGTCCGGCCGGAACATCGTGGCTGAACTCAGCGCTCCCCACCTGCCGGGCCCCGGCGTTGTCCAGCGCGCGAAACCGGTAGATTCCTTCCGGAAACCGCCTGAAGAAGGACTCGAAAGGCAGGTCGGCGATGGGCGGCTCGACGCTTTCGAGGAACAGCTCCGTGCCACCACCCTGCCGCGTCAGACTTCCTTCCGTCTCGGCGCTGAAGATTTCTCGCCCCCTCGGATCGAAGATCTCCACTTCTCGCCAGCCATTGCTGTCGAGGAAGAACTGGATTCCGATGTCCTCGGCCGAGGCGTTGTATTCGATGATCATCGTCGAGGCCTTGAGCGGAATGCTCACAGCGCTCCCGTTTGCGCGCGGACCAGCGGTGCCGACTTCCGCCCCCGCGGCCAGCGTGAACGCGGCGAGCCCGAAGAATTGAAAGGATCTACCGAATGCTGTCGTCATGGTCGTCGTCTCCATGTGGCGCTTCTGCTCTCACAGAGGCACGGGTATTGATTCGAGACCGGAGAGAGCAAGTGCCGTGCCACCCTCGCATGCCGACTCGGCGAAGGTTCGCCACCCTTCGCCGCCGTCTTGGCGCCGCGGCGTCGATTTTCGGGACCGGATCGAAGCGGCGATCGACTGCTGCTTTCGACATTCGATTGCCGAAGTCGGCAGGAGGCGATCCGCCGAGGGCGGTAGGCCAACATCTGCCAGTCACGGGAATCACGTGGCTCTTGCGTACCAACCGGCGCCATGGGAATAACGGGGAGGGCATGGATTTGCCTGCCGGAGTCGGCAATATCTTGGCGATCTCGGCGCGATCGTCAGTGGTTCGCCGCTTGAAATTCGGTATCCGAATCGCGGCGCTCGGTCCGCGACGAGCCCGACTTCACGAACATGTAGGCGCACCCGTCGACCCGGGTCGACGGCGCGAGCCTCGGTTCGGAGAGCCGGGTCGCGGTTCCTACTCTTCCGCCGCCGCGAGCGCCCGCTTCGCTTCATCGAGCGCCTTGATGGCTGCGTCGCGCTCGTTCACGATCCGGACGCGCGCTTCACCACGGGGATAGTTTCGCTTCAGCATGTCGCCGTAGGCCGCCTTTGCGGTTGCGGCACGCTGCTCCGTTCGGAGCAGGTTGTTGCGCGCGATCACGACCTCGGGATCCGTCGTCGGTTGCCAGCGAGACTGGCCTGGGAGGTCGATCGGATCGTCGTCCGAATCGGGCCGGGCCTCGGGCAGGTCCGTCAGATCTTCGCTTTCGGCCATATGGTCGTCGATGTCCTCGGAGCCCTCCAGCATCGAGTCGGAATCCTCGGAGCCCGTCAACCGGTCTTCGGGGTCCTCGAGATCTTCCGCGTTCGCCTCGGCTGCGCCCTTGTCATGCCAGTCGTCCGCGTTCGCGTCACCCGCAAGAATTCCGAACAGGGCGGCGAGCCCGGTGGTGGCGATCCGCAGACAGATCCGCGTCGTTCGTCGGTGCATGATGTTGAAGCTCGCCCCTTTTTCATCAGCCGAACGGATGCAACGAGCTCGCGACGACCCACATGCTGAAGTACTGCGAGTTCGCACCGTAGGCCATGCCTAACGCAGTCTTCGCTCCGTCCACCTGGATCTCGCCCGCACATCCGCGGACCTGATTGGCCGCTTCGGCAAACCGAAGTAGTCCCGACGCGCCGATCGGATTCGACGAGAGCACGCCGCCGGAGCAGTTGATCGGGAACGAGCCCCCGATCTCGGTCTCGCCCTTGTCGATCATCTTCCAGCCCTCGCCGGGCTCGGCGATGCGATGGGCCTCGAGCCAGATCGCCTCGTGCCACGAGAAGGGCACATAGAGCTCCGCCATGTCGAGCTGCTTTCTCGGATTCGTGATGCCCGCCTGCTTGTAGACGTCGTCGGCGCATTGCAGACAAGCCGCCGGCCGCACCGGATCGCGCCCCGGAAAGCTCGGCGGCTCCGAGCGCGACGACGTTCCGAGCACCCACGCCGGCCGCCGACCGTCCGCCGCCGCAGCCTTGCCACCGGCCTCGTCGGTCAACACCACCGCGCAGGCGCCGTCCGATGACGGGCACGACTCGAGGAAGCGGATCGGGTCCCACATCATCGGTGAGTTCTTCACCTTCTCGATCGAGATGTCGTGGATCTTCAGATGCGCGTAGGGATTCTTGAGCGCGTTCTTTCGATCCTTGACGGCCACCTTCCAGCCGATGTGCTCGGGCGCGCCGCTGCGATGGATGTAGGCTCGGATGAACGGAGCGAACGCGCCGCCCGCGCCCAATGACGCACCCTTCCCGCTTCCGAGCGCGAACTGGGCGTTGCCCTCCGACTGCTTTTCGAAGGCGACCGCGAGCACGGTCTTGTGCTTGCCAGCCTGGATGTGCGAGGCAGCGACGATCGCGGTCGTGCCGCCGACGGAGCCGGCGGTGTGGACG
>JANNQH010000566.1:0-5397 GCA_031400655.1 Deltaproteobacteria bacterium
GCTGGCCGCGCTCGTCGATGCATTCACCAAGGCCGGCCTTTCGGCGAAGGCGACGGATCGCATCGAGCACGTCGAGTGGGAGAAGCTGCTCCAGGCGGCGGTGCTGGCCGCGTGGTCCGTCTCGACGCTGGGGATGATGCCCGGCCGCTCGGTCGCCGAGGGGCTCGTCGTGCGGGAGGCCGCCGAGCACTACGTCGCGATCGCGCAGGAGCTCCTCGCGGTCTACCGCGCGAAGGGATTCGAACCCCAGGACTTCTTCCGTCCCTATTCGCGGTTCCGTGAGCTCTCGACGTGGAGCTTCGAGGAAGCGGTGGCGGGCATGCGGGCACAGGGTCAGCACATGCTCGACATCGGCGCGGTCGGCCGGCCCTCGCTCCACGTCGACCTGATGCGGGGACGACCGACCGAGGTCGAGTGGGTGGTCGCGCCCTTTCTCGCGGAGGCGGATCGGCTCGGAATCGAGATCCCGACCACCCGCGCCGCCTACCGGATCATCCGGACCCTGGAGCAGCTGCTCGCCTAGCACTGGCGAGCCTCCGGGGTTGATAGTCGAGAGCAGGAGTGAAGTCAGTGAAGAAGACACAGACCAACATGCTGGACCGCGGTGAGCTCGACGAGCGGACCCACGCGAGCGTCAAGCCTCCGACCTTCGACAGCCCCCACGCCGAGCGCGCCCATCGCAAGGCACGCCTCGCGGGTGCCTGCAGGATCTTCGCGAAGTACGGCTACGACCACTGGGTCGCGGGCCACATCACCGTGCGCGACCCCGTCCACCGCGATCGCTTCTGGGCGAATCCGCTCGGCGTCTCCTGGAGCCGCATCCGCGCCTCCGATCTGCTGCAGGTCGATTTCGACGGCAACGTCATCGAGGGCGAACGCCCGCTGAACGCCGCCGCCTTCGCGATCCACGCCGAGCTGCACGCCGGCCGCGACGACATCGTTGCCGCCGTCCACGCGCACACGCCCTACGGCCGCGCCTGGTCCGCGACCGGCCGCCCCCTCGAGCCCGTCTCCCAGGACCACTGCGCCTTCTACGGCGACCACGCCGTCTTCGACGACTTCACGGGCGCCGTCTACGACCGCAGCGAGTCGCGCCGCTATCTGGGCGTCCTCGGGTCGGGCAAGGCGCTGATCCTCCAGAACCATGGTCTGCTGACGGTTGGCTCCTCGGTCGACGAGGCGGCCTTCTGGCTGCACCTGCTCGAGCGTTGTGCGCAGACGATGCTGCTGCTCAAGGCGCTCGTGCCGCCGAAGGACGGACCCGCCTACGTCGTGCTCGCGCCCGACGTCGCCAAACACACGCGCCAGCAGGTGGGCGAGCCGCTCCACGGCTGGCGCGGCTTCCAGCCGCTCTGGGACGACGCGCTCGCCGATGACCCGAGCTTTCTGGATTGAGGAGCAGAACGACATGACCGCCGATCGAACCCGAAACACGGACCCGCGCCGCCGCTTCTAGGCGCTCGAGAAGGGCGACGTTCTGCCCGCCTTCGAGCGGACGACGGGCTTCGGCGAATGGAACCGCTATGCGGCCGTGAACGACGAGTTCATCGACGTCCACATGAGCGCCGAGGCTGCGCGCGCCGCCGGCCAGCCCGACATCTTCGGCATGGGCAACCTGCGGATCGCCTACGTCCACGACGCGCTCATCGATTGGCTGGCCGGCGCGGGCGACATCGCCGAGTTCGGCTGTCAGTTCCGCGCGCTCAACATGCTGAACGACCGGCTCGTGACGAAAATCGTCGTGAGCGGCAAGGAAGAGCGCGACGGACTCCTGTTCGTGACGTTCGACGCCGACGTGATCAACCAGACCGGGGCGAGCACAATGCCCGCGACCGCGACCGCGATCCTCTTCCCGGACGGCAAGGCGCGCGCGCTGCCCCAGCCGGCGGCGACGGCGATCCCGACGAACCGAGCACCCGGCGTCCATCTCGACGCGAAGACGATCTCCTTCCTCGGCCGTCCGCTCCCGGGCGACGTCGCCTATCCCGTCTGTGCGAACGACATCCGGCGCTGGGCGATGGCGACCTGGCATCCGGGCGAAGCGCCCGCCGAGTTCCTCGACGAGGCCGCCGCGGCCCGCGCAACCTGGGGCGAGCTCGTCGCGCCCCGCGATTTCAATCCCTTCGCCTGGGCGAAGACGACGCCCCCCGACACCTACCCCTGGATGCGCGGCATGGGGACAGAGCCCGGCCACCGCGGCCTGAATGGTGGACAGCAGAACCGGTATTTCGCGCCGATCCGCATCGGTGACGCGATCCGGTCGGTCGTGACGCTGGTCGACGCTTATGAGAAAGAAGGCAGGCTCGGCACGATGATGTTCCTGGTCGACGAGGCGCGCTGGACGACCCAGCGCGGCGAGCTCGTGCGAATCGGGCGGCGCACGACGATCTACTACTGACTCTTGATCGCGAGTCGGCGCGGACGCGCCGACTCGCTGACAAAGAACGCGCGATTCAACCGGCGACGGAGCCAACTTGCTCATGGCCCCTGCGACATCGCTCTTCGATCCGATCCAGATCGGCGCCCTCGGCGTCGCGGGCCGGCTCTTCAAGACGGCGACCGCCGAGACGCGCGCGAGCGAGGACGGCTTCGTCACCGACGAGCTCGTCGACTGGTACGAGACGATGGCGCGCGGCGGCGTCCCGCTCATCATCACGGGCAACTTCTACGTCGCGCGCGAGGGCAAGAGCACCTACCGCATGTGCGCGGCGGATTCCGACGACCGCATTCCCGGCCTCGCGCGGATCGCGACCGCCTGCCATCGCCATGGCGCGAAGCTCGTCGCCCAGCTCTCCCACTGTGGCCGCCAGCTGATCCTCGGCCATACCGGTGTCGACGAGGCCGTCTCGGCCTCGAACGTCTGGGAGCCGATGATGGGGGCGAAGCCGCGGGCGCTGCGCCAGGGCGAGCTGCCCGGCGTCATCGACGCCTTCGCCTCGGCCGCCGTCCGCTGTCAGGCAGCCGGTCTCGACGGCGTCCAGATCCACGCCGCCCACGGCTATCTCCTGTCGCAGTTCCTGACGCCGCATACCAACCGCCGCCGCGACGCCTACGGCGGCTCGTTCGAGAACCGCCTGCGGCTCGTGCGCGAGGTCGTGGTCGAGACCCGCCGCCGCGTCGGACCGGCGTTCGCGCTGCTGTTGAAGATGAACGGCGACGATCTCCTACCGCTCCGCAAAGGTCTTCACGTCGAAGACAACGTCCGGATCGCCGCTGCGCTCGTCGAGGCGGGTATCGACGCCGTCGAGGTCAGCGTCGGCCATTATGAGTCGGGCTTCCCGATGACGGCCGGCCGCTTCGACGGCTTCTACCGGGAGCTCGGCCTGCGCGGCGCGGGAATCCACATGGACGCGCTCCGCAAATGGGCCCTTGTCCGCCTCGGTCGCCCGCTGGGCGCGCTCTCGAACCGACTCTGGCCCGCGCGCGAGGGCTTCAACCTCGAATATGCGCGCCGCTTCAAGCAAGCGCTCTCCGTCCCCGTCATCTCGGTCGGCGGCTTCCGCACGCGTGCCGCGATGGAGCGCGCGCTCGCAGACGGCGCCGCGGACGCGATCTCCTGCGGCCGCGGCTTCATCGCCGACCCCTTCCTCTACGAACACCTGCGCACGAACACGCCCGGCCCCGAATGCGATTCCTGCAACCTCTGCCTTGCGCGCTCGGGCACGGGCCCCGTCGACTGCTGGAACCCGAGCGTGCGCGCGGAGAAGGAAAAAATGCTTTTAGAGGAGATTGCCCGATGAGCGACGACGCCCAACTCAGCCCCGCGCAGGAGCGCATGGTCGAAGGCTACCTGCGCCATACCGCCTGCGAGTTCTTCAGCCAGGACGTCGACACCGCCGTCGCGACGATGGACGGCGAGCCGCACGTGATCCTGATGCCGACGCTGGTCGGCGGCATTGGACGCGAGGCCTGCCGCCAGTTCTACAAGACGAGCTTCATCTTCTCGATGCCCAAGGACGTCGAGTTCGTCCCGATCTCGCGCATCGTCGGTCACGACACGATTGTCGAGGAGAGCATCCTGCGCTTCACGCATCACGAGGAGGTCCCCTGGCTCCTCCCCGGCGTGGCGCCAACCGGCCGCCGCGTCGAGGTCGCCGTCTGCACCGTCGTCCGCATGCAGAACGACAAGATCGCTCACGAGCACGTCTACTGGGACCAGGCGAGCGTGCTCGCGCAGATCGGTCTGATCGACGGCTCGAAGCTCCCGGTCGTCGGGCCCGAGTCCGCACGCCAGCTCGAGAAGCCGACCGGTCCGCTCAACCTGCTCCAGCAGCGAAAGTCCGAGAAGAGAGGAGAACTGCGATGAAGAACCGACCCCTCGCCAAGGTGGAGGCGATCAAGAAGCGCATCGGCCATCCGATCGTCGACTCCGACGCCCACCAGCTCGAGACCGTGCCCGTCGTGCTCGACTATCTGCGCGAGATCGGCGGCAGCGACATGCCGCAGCGCTTCCTCGACTTCCTGAAGCACCAGCGCCGGACCTTCGACATGAAGCCCGAGGAGCGCCTCGACACGCGGACCTCGATGCCGGTCTGGTGGCCGATCCCGACCGAGAACACGCTCGACCGCGCGACGACGCAGCTGCCGCGGCTCATGTACGAGCGGCTCGACGAGTTCGGGCTCGACTTCAGCATCGTCTACCCGGGGATCGGCCTGCAGGTCATCACGCTTCCCGGCATGATGGACGACGAGCTGCGGCGCGCGAGTGCGCGGGCCTTCAACCGCTACAACGCAGATCTCTTCGGGGAGTTCAGCGATCGGCTGACGCCGGCGGCCGTGATCCCGATGCACACGCCGGCCGAGGCGATCGAGGAGCTCGAGTACGCGGTCCGCGTGCTGAAGCTCAAGGTCGCGGTCGTAGCGGGGGACGTGTTGCGTCCGGTGCCGAGCTTCGCCCGCAAGCATCCCGAGCTGGCGCAGGAGGTTCTCTACCAGGACTGCTTCGGGCTCGACTCGCCCTACGACTACGATCCGGTCTGGGCGAAGTGCATCGAGCTGGGGATCGCTCCGACCTCGCACTCGGGCCCGATCGGTTTCGGGACGCGCCGCTGCACCAGTCGTCACCAGTACAACCAGCTCGGCGGCTTCGCCGAGGGCGGCGAGGCGCTGCTGAAGGCGCTCTGGATGGGCGGTGTGACGCGCCGCTTCCCGAAGCTCAAGTTCGGATTCCTCGAGGGTGGAGCCGCCTGGGCCTGCAGCATCTATACCCGCATGCTCGACCACTGGAAGAAACGCAACGCCGAGGCGATCGGTCTCCTCGACCCTTCGCGGCTCGACGCACAGCTCTTCCGCAAGCTGATCGACGAGTACGGCCACGACAAGATCCGCGCCTACCGTGATCCGCTGGTCGAGAACTCGCTCTGGATGCCGAGGCCTGCCGAGCTCGACGACTGGCGC
>JANNQH010000567.1:0-8103 GCA_031400655.1 Deltaproteobacteria bacterium
CCTCCGCCGAAGGCTGTCGAGGTCGTGATGGGAACCGTCGCCCAGCGCGACGTCGCGGTCCAGAGCGAGTGGATCGGCACGACGGAGGGGGCGGTCGACGCCGAGATCCGCGCGCAGGTTGCGGGCTACCTGGTCTCCCGCAACTTCGAGGAAGGCACCCTCGTCAAGAAGGGCTCGGTGCTCTTCCAGATCGACCCGCGGTCGTACCGGGCCGCTCTCGAGCAGGCGCGCTCTGACGTCGGCCGCGCCCAGGCGCTGCTCGGCAAGGCGGACCTCGACGTCAACCGCTTCACGCCCCTCGTCGCCGAAGGGGCCGTGAGTCAGCAGGAGCTCGACAACGCGATCCAGATGCAGCGCTCGGCGCGGGCGGGTCTCGCAGGCGCGAAGGCCGCGGTGGAGAACGCAGAGCTCAACCTCGCCTTCTCGTCCGTCCGCTCGCCGGTCGACGGCGTTGCGGGCATCGCGCGGGCGCAGCTCGGCGATCTCGTGGGTCCCGGAGATCCGAATCCGCTGACGAACGTGTCGCAGGTCGACCCGATCCGCGTCTTGTTCCCGCTCTCCGAGCGGGAGTACCTCCACTTTGCCGGCAGGATTCGCGAAGCCGTCGAGGGGCGTGCGACCCCGAACGAAGTCGCTCTCACGCTAGTCCTGGCCGACGGCACGGTCTGGTCCCATCGCGGAAAAGTCGTCCCGGCGGCATCGAGCGTCGACCAGAGCACGGGCACGTTCCTGCTGCGCGGCGAATTCGCGAATCCCGAGAACATCCTTCGGCCGGGGCAGTACGCGCGAGTGCGCGCGGTGACCTCGACGGCGAAGAACGCGTTGTTGGTTCCCCAGCGCGCCGTCGCCGAGCTGCAGGGCGTGTCCCAGGTCGCCGTGGTCAAGGACGACGACACAGTCGAGCTGCGCGTCGTCGAGCCCGGTGCCCTCGACGGCAGCGATCGGGTGATCGAGAAAGGATTGTCGGCGGGCGAGCGGATCGTCGTCGAGGGTCTGCAGAAGGTTCGACCGGGGACCCTCGTGACCGCGAAGGCGACTGCCGAGGTGCCCGTCGAGCCCAAGGCCCAGGCCGCGGCTCCCGCCGAGCCGAAACCCCCGGCCGCCGCGCCGGCGAACGCGGGGGAGTAGCCCATGTCGGAGGGCGCCGCGCCGAAGGCCGACTTCTTCTTCGTTCGCCGACCCATCGTCGCGATCGTGATCTCGATCGTCATCGTCCTGCTCGGCCTGGTCTCGATGGGTCGGCTCCCGATCGCGCAGTACCCCGACATCGTGCCGCCCGAGATCCAGGTGACGGCGACCTACACCGGTGCGGACGCCGTCACGATCGAGCAGTCCGTCGCGACGCCGATCGAGCAGCAGGTCAACGGCGTCGACTACATGCTCTACATGCGGTCGGTGAACGCGAACGACGGCACGATGACCCTGCGCGTCACGTTCGACGTCGACACCAACATCGACACCAACAACGTGCTGGTCCAGAACCGGGTCAGCCAGGCCGAGGCGAGCCTTCCCCAGGAAGTGCGCAACTTCGGCGTGACGATCAAGAAGTCGACGTCGAATCCGCTGGTCCTCTTCTCGATCCACTCGCCGAACGGCACCTACAACGACCAGTTCCTCGGCAACTACGCGAACATCAACGTCATCGACCAGCTGAAGCGCGTCGCCGGCGTGGGCGACGTGGTCCTGTTCGGCACCAGCGACTACGCGATGCGGATCTGGGTGAAGCCCGACCAGCTGACGAGCCTCGGCCTCACGGTCCCGGACCTCGTCGACGCGATCCAGAAGCAGAACGCCGTGAATCCGTCGGGCAAGATCGGCGGCGAGCCGGCTCCGGCCGGACAGGAGATGACCTGGAGCGTGCGCTCCCAGGGCCGGCTCGTGACGGCCGAGGAGTTCGGCGCCGTGATCGTGCGCTCGAGCCCGACCGGCGGGCAGGTGCGGCTGCGCGACGTCGCCAGGATCGAGCTCGGCGCGCTCAACTACAACCAGCGGGGCCGACTCAACGGCAAGCCGTCCGCCATCGTCGCCGTCTACCAGATCCCGGGCTCGAATGCGCTCGAGGTGGCGGCGGGACTCAAGCGGGTCATGGAGGAGGTGAAGCTCCGGTTCCCGGCCGACCTCGACTACATGACCTCCCTCGACACGACGCTCGCCGTCTCCGAAGGCATCGTCGAGATCCAGCACACGCTCGCGGAAGCGATGATCCTCGTGATCCTCGTCGTCTTCATCTTCCTCCAGAGTTGGCGCGCGACGTTGATCCCGCTGCTCACGGTTCCGGTTTCGCTGGTTGGCGCGTTCGCGCTCTTCCCGCTGCTCGGCTTCTCGATCAACACCCTGTCGCTCTTCGGTCTCGTGCTCGCCATCGGCCTCGTCGTCGACGACGCGAGCGTCGTCGTCGAGGCGGTGCAGCACCACATCGAGAAGGGGCTCTCGCCCCGGGACGCGACCAACAAGGCGATGCAGGAGGTCGCCGGACCGGTCGTCGCGATCGCGCTCGTGCTCTCCGCCGTGTTCATTCCCGTGGCCTTCGTGCCAGGGATCACCGGCCGGATGTACCAGCAGTTCGCGCTCACCATCGCCGTGTCGGTGATCATCTCGGCCATCAACGCGTTGACCTTGTCGCCGGCCCTCTCGGCCCTGCTGCTTAAGCCGGTCTCGGGTGCGAAGCAGAATCTCCTCGGCCGGTTCTTCGCGGCCTTCAATCGCGGCTTCGATCGGACCACGAATACGTATGTGGGATGGACGGGCATCGCGGTGCAGAAGTCGAAGCGGACGCTCCTGCTGCTGGTCGCCGTCACGGTCGTCGCGGGATTGATCGGAGGAAGATTGCCGAGAGGCTTCGTGCCCGACGAGGACCAGGGCTACCTCTTCGTCAACGTCCAGCTTCCGGACGCGGCCTCGATGGAGCGGACCGACGAGGTCTGCAAGCAGGTCGAGGCGATCCTCGCCGAGACCAAGGGCGTGGGCGCCTTCAACACGGTCGCCGGCTACAGCCTGATCTCCCAGAGCTCGGCCACCTACAACGCCTTCTTCTTCGTGTCCCTGGATCCCTGGGACGAGCGCCACACGGCGGAGACCAGCTTCAAGGGCATCGTGGCCGGCCTGAACAAACGATTCTCATCGATCCCCGCTGCCCAGGTCTTCGCCTTCCTGCCGCCCGCGATTCCCGGCATCGGAACGGGCGGCGGCTTCTCAATGATGCTCCAGGACCGCAGCGGCGGATCGGTCGATTTCCTGGCCGACCAGACGGCGCTGTTCCTCGACGCCGCGCGCAAACGCCCGGAGCTCCAGGGTCTGTTCAGTCCGTTCCGCGCCTCCGTGCCGCAGGTCTTCGCCGAGGTGGATCGCGACAAGGCGCTCAAGCAGGGCGTCGACCTGAACTCGATCTACACGACGCTGCAGGCCTTCATGGGCGGCGCCTACGTGAACGACTTCAATCGCTTCGGTCGGCAGTGGAAGGTCTTCCTGCAGGCGGAGCCCGAATATCGCCGCGAAGCCGACGACATCGGGGCCTTCCGCGTGCGCAACGACGCGGGCGAGATGGTCCCCCTCTCGACCCTCGTCTCGACGAAGGACGTGCTCGGCCCCGAGTTCACGGCGCGCTTCAACCTCTACCGCGCGGCCGAAGTGACCGGCTCGCCGGCACCGGGTTACAGCTCGGGCGATGCCATGGCAGCGCTCGAAGAGGTCGCGAAAGAGACGCTCCCGCCCGAGATGGGCTACGCCTGGAACGCGATGTCGTACCAGGAGAGCACGGCATCCGGTGCGACGACCGTCTTCGCCCTCGCCGTGCTCATGGTCTTCCTCGTCCTGGCGGCGCAGTACGAGAGCTGGTCGCTGCCCTTCAGCGTGCTGCTCGGGACCCCGCTCGCCGTGCTCGGTGCATTCCTGGGCCTGATGATGCGGAACCTCGAGCTGAACGTGTTCGGGGAGATCGGGCTCGTCATGCTGATCGGTCTGGCGGCGAAGAACGCCATCCTGATCGTCGAGTTCGCGAAGATCGAGCTCGAGCAGGGCAAGCCCCTGGTCGAGGCCGCGCTGAACGGCGCGCGCCTGCGTCTGCGGCCGATCCTGATGACGTCGTTCGCCTTCATCCTGGGCTGCGTGCCGCTCTGGCGGGCGTCGGGGGCCGGCGCGGTCTCGCGCCAGCAGCTCGGGACCGCGGTCATCATGGGCATGTTGGTCGCCACGCTGCTGGGAATCTTTCTCGTCCCGGTGCTCTTCGTCGTGATCGAACGCCTGACCCATCGGGGTCCGAGCAAGGTCACCGAGGGCTCGTCTTCTCTCGGCGCCAATCCCGTGCCAACGGGGGGTTCGCACTCATGAGATGGGGATCAGCCGCCGCACTCGGCACAGCGTTCATCCTGGCAGGCTCCGTGCTGTCCGGTTGCGCGATCGGCCCCAACTACGAACGACCGGAGGATCTGCCCGACACTCCCGCGTATCGCGGCGACAAGGAGGCGGCCGAAAAATCCTTCGTCGAGGAGCTCCCGTGGTGGAAGATCTTCGACGACCCCGCCCTCGTCGACCTCACGGGCGAAGCGATCTCGAACAACCGCGATCTGGCGGTCGCCGTCGCCCGCGTCGAGAGCGCGCGCAACATCGTGGGCGCGACCCGCGCGGAGCTGTTCCCCCAGCTCGGCTATTCGGGCGAGGCTGGTCGCGCCGAAACCTCGGAGAACTACGGCGGCACGGGTAGCACGCGGGACTTCTTCCTGGGCGCCCTCGACCTGGCCTGGGAGATCGACATCTGGGGCCGGATCCGGCGGTCTACGCAAGCCGCTCGCGCCGAGTACCTGGCGAGCGAGGCATTCGCGCGAGGTGTGCGCCTCTCGCTCATCGCCGGCGTCGCCACCGCCTACTTCGAGCTGCGCGAGCTCGACCGCGAGCTCGAAATCGCGATTCGGACGGCGGAATCCTTCGAGCAGAGTCGAGATCTCTTCCAACGCCAGTTCGAGGGCGGGGCGGGCGCGCGGCTCGCGGTCGAGCGCGCGACGGGGGCGTACGAGCAGACCGCCTCCAGCATTCCCGAGCTCGAGGCGAGGATCGTCGCCAAGGAGAACGAGCTCAGCGTCCTGCTCGGCCGACCGGCGGGCGAGATCGCACGCGGAACCAGCCTCTCCGAGCAGCAGCAGCCCCCGACCGTGCCCGCCGGTATTCCCGCGACGTTGCTCGAGCGGCGCCCCGACCTCGTCGAGGCCGAGCAGATCCTCGTCGCGACCAACGCACGCGTCGGTGAGTCGATTGCGAACTTCCTCCCGCGCATCGGCTTGACGACCTTCCTCGGACGACAGAGCAATGAGCTCGGCGAGTTCCTCGACGGCGGCTCGCGCGCCTGGTCTGTCGCGGGGGCCCTCTCGGGACCAATCTTCCAGGGCGGCCGCCTCTGGAGCCTCTTTCAAGCATCGAAGGCCGAACGCGAGGCCGCAACGCAGAACTACGACCAACGAGTACTCGTCGCCATGCAGGAGGTCTCCGACTCGCTCGTCGCATGGGAACGGCTCGCTGTCGCACGAGAGTCCCAGGCTCGTGCGGTGGCCGCGTACGAGGAATCCGTGCGGCTTGCCTTCGTGCGCTACTGGGGCGGGCTCGCCAGCTACTTCGAGGTGCTCGAAGCGCAGAACCTGCTGTTCCCCGCCGAGAACCGGCTCGCCCAGATCGAGCTCGCTCGGCTGCGCGCGCTGGTGCAGCTCTACAAGGCGTTAGGCGGCGGCTGGTCCCTCGACCAGATGCCGGGCGATGAGACTTCGCCGACGACCTCGACGCCCGAGCCAGTGGTCGAGCCGGAATCCGCGTCGTGAGGAGCACGCGAGCAGCGTGCCCGCATCGGACAGCGTGATGCGCTCATTCATCCAGAATCATCTCGACCCCGCCAGCCGACTCGGAGAGGTCCTGTTCGGTCTCATCATGGCCCTCGGCTTCACGGGCGCCGTGCGCCTGGGACACGCCGAGGCCGATAATCGGGAGCTGTTCATCGGCATCCTCGGCTGCAATCTGGCCTGGGCGATCGTCGACGGCGTGATGTATGTGCTGTCGGCCCAGTTCGAGCGCGGCAGGAAGCTTCGACTCATGCGTAGCGTGCTCGCCGCTCCAACGGAGGAAGTCGCCCTGCGAGCCATCGCGCACGAGATCGACGCCCCCCTTCTCGCACTCATGACGCCGGCAGAGCTCCAGGCGCTCCACCGCAAAGTCCTCGAGCTCATCCGTCGCGCGGGCCCAGAAAGGAAGCTGCGCATCCACCGCGAGGACCTCCTCGGAGCGCTCGCGGTGACCCTGCTGATCGCGACCTCTACGCTCCCGATCGTCGTGCCCTACCTGGTATTCACGAGCCCCGACATTGCGGTTCGCGTCTCGCACGGCATCGCCCTCGGCATGTTGTTCCTGGTCGGAATCTGGTGGGCCCGGGTGGTCGGGGCCAATCCGCTGACGAACGGCGTGGGATTGACCTCGATCGGCGTCCTGCTCGTGCTGTTGACGATCGCAATGGGCGGGTAGCCGAGACGAGCGGCGACGACGTGGCCGATGGACCGACGCGACACATCCGCACGACGGGCAAGAAGCGAGAAGACACGATGAATCGACTCTTGCATGACATCCGGCGAGACCCCCTGCTCTGGCTGCTCGTCATGGTGCCGGTGCTCTTCGTGACCGAGCGGACCTCGCCCGATGCGCATACGCTGCTGTTCGTGTTCTCCGTGGTGGCGATCGTGCCGCTGGCGGTGCTGCTCAGCAGGGCCACCGAATCCCTCGCGCTGAAGACCGGCGATACGGTCGGCGGGCTGATCAATGCGACGTTGGGGAACCTGGTAGAGCTCGTGATCGCTCTCGCGGCCCTGCGCGCCGGTGAGTACCTGCTCGTGAAGGCGAGCCTTGCCGGCGCAATCGTGACGAACACCCTCTTCATGCTGGGCGGGTCGTTCCTGATCGGAGGACTGCGCCACCAGGTGCAGGAGTTCAACGCCCGCTCCGCACGACTACAGGCCAGCCAGCTATTGCTGGGGACGATCGCGCTCTTGATTCCGTCGGTCACGGGCGGATCCGATCACCCATCGGCAGCGGAATTCACCCGGACGTTGAGCCTGTGTCTCGCATTCCTGCTCGTCTCGACGTACGGATTGGGTCTCCTCTTCTCGCTGCGGACCCATCGCGACTTCTTCGGCTCGTCGGCGCATGCGGATGCCGACGAGGATGCCTGGCCCATCGGTCTCGCGTTGTCGACGCTCGCCGTCGTCGCGGTGGCCATCGCTTTCACGAGCGAAGTGTTCGTCGCTTCGGTCCAGGCAGCCGCTTCGTCGTTCGGAATGGGTCGAGCCTTCGTCGGATTCATCATCGTGCCCCTCGTGGGAGGGGCCGCGGAAATGGCGGCCGCCTTCTCGGGCGCACGCAAGAACCGGCTGGACATCAGTGTCGGGATCGCGCTCGGGAGCGCGACCCAGATCGCACTCTTCGTGGCCCCGGTGCTGCTGCTCGCGAGCTACTTCATCGGCCCCTCGCCCATGAACCTGCAGTTCTGGCCCGCCGCGGTCGGCATGATGTTGATCGCGACGGTCAGTGCACAGACGGTCACCAACACAGGTCGGTCCGCGTGGTTCAGCGGTGTGCTCATCCTGGCGGTCTACCTGGTCTTCGCGATCACGCTATTCCTGGTGCCCGACCGAGTCGCCTGATCCAGCCGCGTACATGTCCGCGGGATTGAAACCCGTGATCATGGGATCGAGGCGCGCCTGCTGCTCGGGTCGCAGCGAGCGGAACTGCATCGCGATGTAGGCCTCGGTGAAGGAGTAGTAGTAGAGCGGCGCTCGGCTCCTGCTGGACGTAGTTCGTCAGGTGGAAATGGGAGTCGTGGAAGAGCGGCTCCTTCTCCACGGCCCGAGCAGAGACGTTGCACGCCAGGAGGACCAAGCCTCCGACGAGGAAGACCCCAGCTTTCATCCCGATTCCATTCCCGACGGCCGATCAGGACGGCGGGCGCACAGTCACGCCGAAGCGCGACTGCCGACCATGCAAGCCCCACAGACGCTTTCGATTCGAAGGTTTTCGCACCCTCTCGCGTCTGGTCGGGGGAGCTCGTCGTGCTCGGGATCAGGCCCGGGACAGTATGCG
>JANNQH010000568.1:0-3076 GCA_031400655.1 Deltaproteobacteria bacterium
CGAACTTCTAGCGACGACGCGTTATGCGGCGACTCTCGACGTGGCGTTCCGGGTGCCACTCGCCGTCGCGGAGGACTTCGAGGGTATCTGGGTGCCGTTCAAGGAGAGCGTCATCATCAGCGAATGTGCCAATGACGCCTGTAAGGGCTGTCATGACAGCACGGACTGCGTCTTCACGATGGGCCTGCACGCGGAGACCGGCGCGCATTGGCTCGGCCGCAGCGACGAAGAGGTCTTTTACGACGTGGCGCTCGAATGGTCTCGGCTCTTCCCGCGCTATGCGGGTCAGCTGCGTGGCCTGCATGTCGAGCGCTGGCCCCACGCGATGCCCATCTACACGCCGAGCCACGTCGGGCGGGTTCGCGAATTCCTGGCCCGGGACGACTCAGATGGGCAGGGGACGGGCGGCGTCTTCTTGTGCGGCGACTATCTCAATCATCCGTGGGTCGAAGGAAGTATCCGCTGTGGCGAGAAGGTGGCCGCGCGGATCGGCCCCTGATCATCCGAGCGGTTTTCGGCCCTGAACGACACGGATCAGGATCACCACGATCGCAATCACCAGCAGGATGTGGACGAGTCCGCCCGTTGGACGCGGGCCTGCTTCCGGCAGACATCTCCGCCCAGCAGCGGGCACAGGGGAAACACGAGCAGGGTGAGGCTCAATGCCGACGCGCCAAACACGGCGAACGAGAGCCCCGTGCCGAAGACCCGCCAGAGGCGGCGCGCCGAAGCGGCGAGCGTGAAACGGGCGGACTCGTGGTGAGGCGTGCTGTCTTCGAGTCGATCTGAGACGGAGATCAGTGCTCAATAGGGCCCGAATTCCGTGGCAGGGCTGATTCCATCGATCGGGTTGCTTCTCATGGCGCTGTAATTCCTGCTCGCCAGTCGAAGGCGTAGGGAGTCCAGAGATGAGTCTCCTGCGGGGGAGCGAGGTCGCCCATCCACAGATCGGGGCGAATGGGCAGCCGGGATCGGGTAAAGGGCGATGAAGCAGAAGTCCGAGGCAATCGATTCGACCGTGCTTGGGCTAGTCTGGTCGTGGCTCTGTGGGTACGGCAGTCGACCCCCCGGCCGTCCTTACCGGGTTTTCTTTTAGCGCGATAGAACCGTTTTCATCGCCCTTCGATTAGAAGGGGAGGTGAGGCAAAGCAGGAGATAAGCGGATGCTTCGACTCAATCGATCGAGTGTGTTTTTTCAAGCCGTTCTGGTTATGGGTTCTGCCGCCTTCGCGGCGGCGCCCGCCGTCTCGCAAGTTGTCGTGTCCGACGCGGGCGAAGATCTCGTCCTCGAATGCTCGGCGAGCCCGGGCTCGCCCGTGACGCTCGACGGCCTCGGTTCGACGGTCGACGGGGTCAGCGCAGCCCTGGATGCCGACGCGAGTTTCCTGTGGCAAGCGCCGGGCGCCGTCTTCAGTGACGACACGAGCCCGACACCCAACGCCACGCTTCCGCCGGGATCGACGACGGTCACGCTCACGGTTAGCTACACCGACCCGACCACGCTCGTGGTGACGAGCGCTCAGGATACGGTGGACGTCGTCATCTCCGACACGACGCCGCCGACGCTCGTGCTCGTTCCGGACCCCGCGAGTCTGTGGCCGCCCAATCACAAGCTGCGCACGGTGAACGTGGTCGTGATCGCGACGGACGTCTGCGATCCGGAGCCCGCGGTGGTTCTCAGCTCGCTTTCGAGCAGCGAGCCCGATAACGGCCTGGGCGACGGCGACACCACTGGCGACATCCAGAACGCCGACCTCGGAACCGATGACCGGTCGTTCCTGCTGCGCGCCGAGCGCTCCGGGAAAGGCAGCGGCCGAAGCTATTCCGCGATCTACACCGCGACCGACGCAAGCGACAACTCCACCGACGGGCTCGCCAAGGTCGTGGTGCCCCACGACCAGGGCGACGTGAAGTCCGGCAAGGCCTCCAAGGCGGCGAAGGCAGCCGCCAAGTCCGCCGAGAAGGCTTCCAAGGTGGCGGCGAAGGCAGCCCAGAAGGCGGCCAAGAACGCCACGAAGGCAGCGAAGGCGGCCGGTAAGGGCCACTGAGCGGGGTCGCTGCGAGATCGATCGTCCTGCGGCCGGGGAGCGAACGCTTCCCGGCCGCAGCGTTTTGATCGTGAGGCTACGGGCCTTCGGAAAGCTCCAGCAGCGAATCGAGCACCTCGAGTCGTCCCTGGATCTCGTCTCGCGCCGTCCGAAAGCGCGCGAGCATCTCGTCTCGTGGCAGCGAGGCGCCCCGGGTCGCCGGGTCCTGGATGGGCCAATGAAGCCTGCGCGCCGCGCCGAGAAAGACAGGGCAGACCTCCTCCGCGCACAGCGTGATCACGGTGCCGACCGTGTCCGGGTCGATCGTCTGTACCGACTTCGACTGGTGCGTCGCGAGGTCAACGCCGACCTCGGCCATCACTTCGCTCGCGTACGGGTTGACGCCCGAAGGCTCGCTTCCCGCGCTCTGGACGGCGACCCGCGCTCCGAAGAGCTTTCGTGCCAGGCCCTCGGCCATCTGGCTGCGAGCGGAATTCGCGACGCACAAAAAGAGGATGCCCTTGTCATTGGTCATCGTCTTGCGCTCCTATTGATCGGGGAAATACCGCCTCTGTGCCCGAAGAGCGACGTTTACCAGTCCGATCAGCACGGGAACCTCGACGAGTGGGCCGATGACGGCGGCGAACGCTGCGCCGCTGTGAATGCCGAAGCTGGCGATTGCGACGGCGATGGCCAGCTCGAAGTTGTTCGAGGCTGCGGTGAACGAGAGCGTGACCGTTTGCTTGTAGTTGCCGCCCACGCGCTTTGCGACGAAGAACGTCAGCGCGAACATCACGACGAAGTAGACGAGCAGTGGCGCGGCAATGCGCAACACATCGAGCGGCAGCTGCACAATGGCCTCGCCCTTGAGCGAGAACATCACGACGATCGTGAAGAGCAGCGACACGAGGGTGAGCGGTGAGATGCGCGGGACGAAGTGTGTCTCGTACCAGCTGCGGCCCCGTAACTTCACGAGCCATCGACGCGTGAGAAAGCCGGCGGCGAACGGCACCCCGAGATAGATGGCCACGCTCGTCGCGATCTGCGCA
>JANNQH010000569.1:0-2376 GCA_031400655.1 Deltaproteobacteria bacterium
GGGGCAGATCCGGCGATGCGCGATCAATCGTCCAGTCCGAGATCGACCGGCGCTGGGCGCGCGGTGCCGATCGAGATGCCGCGGCTCTCGACGGAAGAGGGCACGGCGACGCTCTCGGCGTGGCTGGTGGCCGTGGGTGACTCCGTCGAGAAGGGCGCGCTCGTCGCCGAGCTCGAGACAGACAAGGCGACGGTCGAGCTCGAGGCCCCGGTCGAGGGTCGCATCGAGTCGCTGCTCGTCGCCGCCGGAACCGAAGGGCTTAAGCCTGGAATGTTGCTCGGGCAGATCGCGCCGACCGCGGCGGTCGTCGTCGTCGAGTCGGCGAGCAAGTCCGCGCCCGCTTCGGCTGTGGCCGCGCCTGTGCCTGCACTTGTGACAGCGACTGCCGCGAGCGTGCTCGAATCGCCCGCGCGCTCGTCCGCGACGCCTCTCGCGCGGCGCGTCGCCGAGGTCAAGGGGATCGATCTCGAGCGCGTGACCGGAACCGGTGCCGGTGGGCGCATCGAGAAGGCTGATGTCGAGCGCTCGGAAAGCTCCCCGCCGATCGTTCGTGGGGTTGCGGCGAGCGCCGTGCGGGGCGCGCTCGGAGAGACGCCTCGCGCGTCTGCTCACCTGAGCCTGCGCTGCCGGATGGAGGCGGTCCTGGCGGCGCGTGCGCGTCTGAACGAGAACCTTGCGGCGGGCTCGGGCGAAACGCGCATCACGCTCAATGATTTCATCGTGCGGGCGGCGGCGCTGGCCCTGCGCGACGTCCCGGCGGCCAATCTGCGGCGCGTCCGCAATGGAGGCGATGTAGGCAATGAAGCCGATGGAGTCGAAAGCGTCGAGGCGATCGACGTCGCGGTCGTGGCGGCGACGGAGGCGGGGCCGGTGACGCTCATCCTGCGCGACGCGGATCGCAAGGGGCTCGCGGTCTTGTCGCAGGAAACCCGGAGCCTCGTCGAGCAGGCGAGGGCCGGTGTGCCGCCGGAGCCGAGCGATTCGCCGGGGACGATTGCGATCACGAGCTTTGCGCGCTTCGGAATTGAGTCCGCCCATCCGATGCTGCCGCGAGAGCAGATCTGTTTGTTGGGCGTGGGGACGGTGATCGAAGAGCCGGTCGTACAGGATGGTGCGGTCGTCGTCGGCTCGACCCTGGCGCTGACGCTCGCCTTCGATCCGGGCGCCGTCGGGGGGGCCGTGGCGGCGCAGCTCCTCGGCGCGCTTCGAGGGCATCTCGAAGATCCGCTCAGCATGATGCTCTGACGCGGGGCCGCATCGGCTCCGACACGACGGCGAAGTGATTCCGAATTGATTTTGGACTAAGAGGGGAGAGAAAAACATGAGCAACAGCAGCTACGACGTGGTCGTGATCGGTGGCGGACCGGGCGGCTACCCGGCTGCGATTCGCGCCCGCCAGCTCGGGCTCTCGGTCGCCCTCGTCGAGCGCGAGCTGCTCGGTGGAGTCTGTCTCAACTGGGGCTGCATTCCGACCAAGGCGCTGCTGCGCAGCTCCGAGGTCCACCACCTGCTCCAGCACGCCGCCGACTACGGTCTCACCGCCGGCCAGATCGGGATCGATCTCCCCGCCATCGTCCAGCGTTCGCGCAAGGTCGCGAAGCGCCTCAACACGGGCGTGAAGAGCCTGATGAAGAAGCACAAGGTCGACGTCTTCGAGGGCTCGGGTCGCCTCGCCGGCCCCGGTCGCGTCGCGATCGACCGCAAGGGTGAGAGTGCGGTCGAGCTTTCGGCGCGCCACATCATCCTGGCGACCGGTGCCCGGGCTCGCTTGCTTCCGGGTCTCGAGGCCGATGGCGAGCTCGTTTGGACCTCGAAAGAGGCGATGGTGCCCGAGCTGATTCCCGGGCGTCTGCTCGTAGTGGGCTCAGGCGCGATCGGGATCGAGTTCGCGAGCTTCTATCGCGATCTGGGCTCGCAGGTGACGGTGGTCGAAGCGCTGCCGCGCATCCTGCCCGTCGAAGACGAGGAGATTTCGGCGCTCGCTCACAAACAGTTTGCGAAGCAGGGCATGGAGATCCACGTCGGCGCCCAGGTCAAATCCCTGGTCAAGGGCGACGGCAGCGTGACGGCGACGATCCAGGCCGAAGGCGGCGACGCCAAGACGGCGGTCTTCGATCGCGTGATTCTCGCGATCGGCATCGTCGGCAACGTCGAGGGGCTCGGGCTCGAAGGGACGAAAGTGCAGGTCGATCGCACCCATATCGTGACCAACGAGTGGACCGAGACCGGTGAGCCCAACGTCTACGCGATCGGCGACGTCGCGGGCGCGCCCTGGCTGGCGCACAAGGCGACCCACGAGGGCGTGCTATGCGCCGAGCGAATCGCCGGGACGAGCGGGCTGCATGGAATGAAGCGCGAGCGGATTCCGGGCTGCAC
>JANNQH010000570.1:0-4320 GCA_031400655.1 Deltaproteobacteria bacterium
CAGCTCGTGGATCTCGAGCCCGACTCGCTCGCGAAGATCGAGCTCGAGTTCGCCGGGGGCGAGGCGATCGTCCTCGTGCACGCTGAGGCCGGCTGGTCGGCGGGCGAGCGCGAGATCGACTCGGAGGCGGTAGCGGGGCTCGCTGCGGGTCTCGGCGAGCTGCGTGCCGCCGACATCGTGGCCGATGAGATGGGGGATGCGGAGCTCGCGAGCCTCGGGCTCGTCCCGCCGGCCGCCCGTGTCCGGCTCATAGCCGGCAGCGCCGATGCGGCCGAGAAGAGCGATGGGGCGGTAGTTCTCGAGCTCGGTCGCCTCGATCCGGAGCGCGGCCTCTTCGTCCGGCGCACCGGCGACTCTACGATCTTCGTGCTCGATGCGTCCCTGGCCGAATCGCTTCCACTTTCGGCCGAGGCCTTCGACGAGCGCTACGGGAAGGTCCCCGCCGAATCCGCTGCGGCTGAATCCGCTCCCGCCGAGGCCGCCGCGCCGGAAGCGATCGAATCTGCCTCACCTGCCGGGTCGGATCTTCTCGAGCAATGAGGCGTGGAGGGGGCCGTTGCTGGCCACCAGCTGCCGCCCGGAACGATCGACGACCCCGCCGCTCTCGTCGCTCACACGTCCGCCCGCCTCCTCAACGATCAGGATGCCTGCCGCAACGTCCCAGGCGTGGAGCTTGCGCTCCCAGTAGCCGTCGACCCTGCCCGCCGCGACATAACAAAGATCGAGCGCGGCACTGCCGTCGCGGCGGATCCCGCGCGCCGACTTGACGACCTTCGCGAAGGCCTCGAGGTTGTCGTCGGCGCTTTCGTGCACGTCATAGGGAAAGCCCGTCGCGAAGAGCCCGCGGCCGAATTCAGTCTCTCGCGAGACGGCGAGGCGTCGCGGGCCAAGCCAGGCGCCAGCGCCCCGGACGGCTTCGAAGCGCTCGTCGAGCAGCGGGTCGTAGACGACGCCGATCACGCGCTCGCCCCGCCATTCGATCCCGATCGAGACGCAGAAGCGCGGGAAGCCGTGGGCGAAATTCGTCGTGCCGTCGAGGGGATCGACGATCCAGCAGAACTCGGCGCCCGCCGCTGCCCCGACGCCGCCCTCCTCGGCGAGGATCGCGTCCCCGGGAAACACGTCGCGGATCGCGGACACGATCAGCTCTTCACAGGCGCGGTCGACCTCGGTCACGAGATCGATCGAGGCACTCTTCGAGCTGATCGTGAGGTCGGTCTCGTAACGCGTACGCTGGACGCCGCCGGCGCGCAGCGTCAGCTCGCGGGCGAGAAAGAGGCGTTGCGCGAGCTTCGGATCGGTCGAGACGAGCGTCATGCGCGAGCGGGTTCCTTTCGGGCGGATCGAGAGTTCAGTCGGGCAGGCGGAAGAGGCGGCGCGCGTTTCGCGTGGTGGTGTGGGCGATCTGCTCGGGGCTGCAGCCGTGCAGCTCGGCCAGGGCGGCCCCGACCAGCGGGACGAAGGCCGGCTCGTTGCGCTGGCCGCGGTGGCCCTGGGGCGCCAGGAAAGGGGCGTCGGTTTCGACGAGCAGGCGATCGAGGGGGATCGCGCGGGCGACCTCGCGCAGCGCTTCGCTCTTCTTGAAGGTGATGATGCCGGAGAAGGAGACCGACAGGCCCTCGTCGAGGGCGCGCAACGCGAAAGGCAGGGAGCCCGTGTAGCAGTGCAGCACACCCTCGAGCGCTCGGTGGCCTTCGGAGATCCAGATCTCAAGCAGCTCGTCGTAGGCGCTCTCGTCGTCGCTGCGCACGTGGATCGAGACCGGCAGGGCGAATTCCCGGGCGAGGGCGACCTGCTCGGCGAAGACCGATCTCTGGGTCTCGCGTGGGGAATTCATGTAGTGATAGTCGAGGCCGCACTCGCCGACGGCGATTACGCGTTGGTGGCGAAGCCAGCCGTGCAGCTGCCGTCGCTGCTCGTCGGCGAAGCTCGTTGCTTCATGGGGATGGACGCCTGCCGTCGCGAAGATCCTTGAATCGCTCTCGGCCAGCGCGATCGCCTCGGCGTTGCCCGCTACGCCGTAGCCCGAGCCGATCGTGATCAGCTGCTCGACCCCCGCCGCGAAGGCGCGCTCGAGGACCGCGGGGCGGTCCGGGTCGAAGCGGTCGGCGGTGACGTGGCAATGACTGTCGAGCCACATGGTTAGGCGACCGCGTCCCGGAGCCCGAAGAGCAGCCGCTCGGCCACCATCTGGGGATTGGCGTTTCGCTGGAAGAGGTCGCGTCGGAGCTTCTGCAGGCTCTTGTACGCGTCGAGCTCTCGGGTGGCGGGCCGCTCTTCGCGGGCGACGCGCGCCGTCACCCGCTCGCGGAGCCAGACGCCGGCGATGTCGATCAGCTCGCTCACTGCCTCCGCCGCCTCGGCGCGCCCACCGCGATAGCTCTCGGCCGCGTCGAGGATCTCGCAAACCGAGCGTGCGCGCAGGGCGTCGAGCAGCGACACGATCTCGGCGGTCCTGCCCGGCGCGTCCGGATCTCGCAGGCCGAGCTCCGGCGGGGCGGGGAAGCGCACGCGCACGCAGCGCGAGCGGATCGTCGCGAGCACCGCCGACGGTCGCGCCGCCACCAGCACGAGCGTCGTGCGCGCCGGCGGCTCTTCGAGAATCCGCAGCAGCGCGTTCTGTGCGTTGGCGTTCAGCCATTCCGCGCCGTCGATCACCGCCGCGCGCCGACCCGCGTCGAAGCCGCGCAGGCGAAGCGCCGATTGCAGGTCGCGGATCTGGCCCACGCTAATACGGGTGTCGTCGCGGCCGCGCTCGACCCACAGCAGATCGGGGTGATCGGCGACGTGGCGATAGGTCGGGCCGCGTTTGCCCTTGCCGTCGACGACGACGCGCGATGCCGCACCACCGTCGGTCGATTCGTCTCGGGATTTGCGACAGCTGCCGCAGGCCTCGCAGGCGGTCCCCGAGCGCTGCTCGCAGACGAGTGCCCGGACGAAGTCGAGCGCCGTCGAAGAGGTCTCGGGGCCGCCGCCGGTCAGCAGATACCCCGAGTGCACGCGATCGTTCTCGATCGAGCGGGCAAGGATCTGGGCGGGATCGCCGCTGGCGTGCGCGAGGGTCGTCATGGCCGGGCGAGTCTAGCCCCGCATCGTGTGCCGCGTCACAGCGACGCAGAGATCCCCGCAACCCGCTCCAGCGTCACTCGAATTTGCGACATCGCGCTCAAGATCTCCGGAGCCCGGGCCGATAGGCAGCCCATCGGCAATTTCATCGGAGGCAGCGGCGACACATGGCGATCAGCGGATTCGGTCGGGGCAAGACGGGCAGTTCCTCGGATTCCGGTGCGGCGGGCAGCGCGGCCGGCGCGACCTTCGGAAACCTGACGGCCTTCATCGATCAGGGCTCCGAGTTCGAGGGCAAGCTGTCGTTCCGTGACACGGTCCGGATCGACGGCAGCTTCAGCGGCGAGATCTCCAGCGAGAACACGCTGATCGTCGGGGAGTCGGGCAAGATCCACGCGACCATCAAGTCGGTCTGCGTGATGGTCTCGGGCCTCGTCGAGGGCGATATCCAGGCGAGCAGCCAGATCGTGCTCCACAAGACCGCGGTCGTGAACGGCGATCTCATCGCACCGACGATCGTGATGGAAGAGGGCTCCCAGCTGAACGGCAACGTGCGCATGGGCCGCGCCCACGCCGCCGCGAACAACCCGTCGGCCGCCAAGTCGAATCCGGCTCAGGGCTCGGCGTCCTCGGCGTCGGCGGACAAGTCGGCCCACGCCGGGAATCCGTCGCAGCCGCACAAGCCGTCCTGAGCATCGTTTGCGCGCGCAACTCGCGCGCGCTTCTTGTTTTTTTGGGGGGCCGGCCCCGTTCTTCGCGTAAGTACGCGGGGGGCGGGGCCACTCTCAGTCCTCGGCGACGACCACCGCCCGCACGCCGGGCAGGGCGCGTTTGAGCGGCTCCTCGATCCCGACCCGGAGCGTGGCGAGCTGGGCCGGGCAGGTGGCGCAGGCGCCCTGCAGCGCCACGCGCACCGTGCCGTCGTGCTCGATGCGCACCAGCTCGACGTTGCCGCCATCGGCCACGAGCGCCGGCCGAATCCGGTCGAGCCAGGCCTCGACGCTCTTTCGCTGCGGCGGAAGGTGATCCCAGGACATCGCCATGCAGGCCTGTTCGGCGCGCGGCGGCTGGAGATTGAACCCGGAATGGACGGGGCGCTAGAACTCGAAGACCCGCGGCGTCGTCTCGCCCAGGCCCCGGATCTCGACGGCCTCGCCCACCAGCCAGGCCAGCTCCGCGCGACCGTCCGCGTCGAGGTCGAGGGTTGCGACCAGCTCGAACGATGCGTCGGCCTCGGCGTGCCCTTCGCTCCAC
>JANNQH010000571.1:0-1924 GCA_031400655.1 Deltaproteobacteria bacterium
TCAAGCTGATCGATCGGCAGCTCGGCGCCGACGAGACGATGCCCGTCCTGCCCGAGCACGCGCCGGAATCTTCCTCCGCGTCGCCGCGCGCGCTCTGCGAGGCCGTCGATGCGGCGTGGATTCAGTTGGCCGAGAGCTGGCGGGCGCGGCGGGAAGTGCTGACGGCGCTGCTGCTCGATCCGAAAGTCGGATTCAACGGGAACAAATACAGACTGGATTCGATCCGGAAGACGTGGATTCCCTCGTTCGATGCGCTCTGCCAGGAGGTCGAGCAGGCGGCGACGCCCGCGGTGCGCGCCGGCATCGAGGCGCCGGACTTCCTGAAGAATCTCACTCTCGAGGGTGTCGCTACGGGCATGAAGAAGGGGTTCATGCCGCCCAGCGATCCCTTTTTCGCGGTGTGCAGCGAGCTCACGCGCTGCACGGACGCGCTCGGCGAGGCCTTCGACGAGCGGGCCCTCGCGCTGCGGCGGCGCTTTGTCGGCGCGGTGCGCGAGGCGAATCGAAGGCGGCGCGACGAGCAGCACGTGCTCTTTTTCGACGATCTGCTCTCCCAGCTGCGCGACGCCCTGGCGGCGCCGGGCGGCGATCGCCTCTGCGAGTCCCTGCGCGGGCGTTACCGCTTTGCCCTGATCGACGAGTTCCAGGATACGGACGCGGTGCAGTACGAGATCTTCGAGCGGGTCTGGCACGCCGACGAGGTCCGGCGGGCGGGCGGCGGCCTTGTCCTGATCGGCGACCCCAAGCAGGCGATCTACTCGTTTCGCGGTGCCGACATCCACAGCTATCTCGCGGCCCGCGGCCACGCAGGCCCCGCTGTCCACTCGCTCGGCGTGAATCACCGCTCGGATCCGGCGGTGATCGATGCCGTGAACGCGCTCTTCGGCGCGGCGGCGGACCCCTTCGCGCAGGCTGAGATCGAGTTCCGTCCGGTCACGCCGGCGGCGACCGCCGAGCGGGAGCCCTTCGACGCGCCGGGGCGGTTCCGGGCCGGGCTGCGAGTTTCCTTTCTGGCGCGCGAGGCCGCAGCGGCGGTGTCCCCGGCCGCAGGCGGCGAACCCGACAAGATCGAGCTGCGCTTCGCGCGGACCCGCTGGATGCAGGCGCTCGCGCGGGACGTGGCGGAGCTGCTCGAGTCGGGTGCGACGATCGGCGGCCGGCGCATCGTGCCCTCCGACATCGCGGTGCTCGCGCGCCGCAAGAGCGAGCTCGACGCGGTGCGGCGCGCGCTCGAAGGACTCGGCATTCCGTGCGTCAGTCGCGGGGACGGCAATGTCTTCGAGTCGCGCGAGGCCTGGGAGCTCTCGAGCGTGCTCGCGGCGTGGCTCCGTCCCGGAGATTTCGGGCGGCTTCGTGCGGCGCTCTCGAGCGGCGCACACGGCTTCGACGCCCGGGCCATCGCAGCGCTTCACGACGACGCCCCCGAGCTCTCGGCGCTGGCGGAGCGCTTCGCGGAGTATGGACGCCTCTGGTCACAGTCCGGCTTCAGTCGCGCGTTCGAGACCTGGCGCGCGCGGGAAGGCGTGAGCGAGCGGCTGCTCGCCTATCACGACGGCGATCGCCGCCTCACGAACTGGCTCCACCTGGCCGAGCTGCTCGCCCGTGTCGCGAGCGAGCGGGGTCCGTCGCGGACGGGCCTCGCCGCCTGGCTCGACCGGGCGACCGTCGACGAAGGCCTCCGCCTCGAGCTCGGCGCGGAGGCCTCGCTCCTGCGGCTCGAGCGCGACGACGAAGCGGTCCAGCTCGTGACGCTCCACGGCAGCAAGGGCCTCGAGTACGAGATCGTTTATCTGCCGTGTCTCTGGGAGAGCTTCGAGTCCCGCGGCGTGTCGGCAAAGTCGGTCGACGATGGCGGGAGGCGTCCTCCCGTTCGTTTCCACGATCGAGACGCGGGCCGCAGGACGCTCGACCTCGGCGTGCGGGG
>JANNQH010000572.1:0-13578 GCA_031400655.1 Deltaproteobacteria bacterium
ACACAAGATCCGCGCCGGCGAGATCGTGGGGATGTTCTATCCCTCCGCGAATCGGGACGAGTCGATCTGGCAGGATCCGGAGAGATTCCGGGTCGATCGCAAGCACAATCCCCACATCGCCTTCGGCGTGGGCGAGCACTACTGCCTGGGAGCGCACGTCGCACGGCTCGAGCTCCAGGTGATCTTCCGACACCTGATCCCGCACCTCGGCCGGGTCGAGCTCGCGGGGCCGATCGACCGGCTGCGCTCGAACCTGATCGGGGGCGTCAAGCGATTGCCGATCCGCTATGCGCTGCGGCCTACGGGAGTCAACGCCGTCTGATCGGCCCGAATCGGGCCGATGTTCGCGCGCCTCATCAGGATCTCTGTGCTGCGACGAAGGACGCACGACGACCCCGACTCTCGCACTCACGCCAGCGTCGCGATCAGCGCCGACAAACGTGCGGCGGCTGGCTTGAGGGCCTGCCCGTAGCGCTGGATCAGGGCAACCTTCTCGGTCTCGTCGGGCCGGATGCGATTCAGGGAGTTGAATAGCGCGTTCAGACGCGACTCGCCGAGCCACTTCCGGAGCTCGGGATGCTGCATCCACCGGAGCTGGTTCTTCATGCTCACGTCGAGCATGCGCATCCAGTCGGTCGCGAGCGTAGGCGGCACGATCGGGGGGGGGGGGGCAACGCGTTCTTTTCGGCGTCGTCCGCGAAGGTCGCCTCGACGTGCGCAATGAGCGCCGCACTGAAGACGGTGCCGAAGCTACGGACCCATTGCGGCGTGATGCGCTCGCCGGCCCAGACCGGAACCGCCTCCACGCTGGGAATCCCGGCCGCGCTGCAGTCCACGATCAGCGTGCCGGGCGGCAGGGGAATGCTGCCCCGCTCGAGATGGATCCGACTCGCATCGATGGCCTCGACGCGGCCGAGTCGCGCGACATTCTCGAATCGACCAGCAGAGCCTGGTCGCACTGTTTTTCCTACGCGCCGGCCCCAATCAGCGGATCCCCGGATCCCCAGGACAACCGGGTCACTGGCGACCAGCGGGGGTCGACCTCTCTAGTCGCAGCCCGAGCCCTCCAGTCCGGCCGCCCAGCCGATCGCGCCTTCGAGCAGGGCAATGATTTCCGGCTCTGCGTAGGCAGCGGCTTGATGACCGAGTGCGGTAAAGAGCGCGCGACCCCGACTCACGCAATGACTCCACGCGACCGGGTGGTCTCCCATCGAGAGGTCGTCGTCCGTCCACAACATCTTGCTGCGAGGCGAGTAGCTGGACTCGTCGACGCTGATCAGGACCCGGAATCCCGGTCGGCCCCGAACGCTGCGATCGAAGGAGTACCACTCCTCGTTGTGGAGCCATGAGTCGCCGAGTCGAGCGGTTGCAGGATGGTCGTGATCCTCGACGACGGCTCGGGCCTCCTGGAACTGCGGTCCCATGATGTGGCCGATGAACTGGGCACCGATCAGCTCCTCGACGTACCACTCCCAGTCGTAGCCACGGTCGCCCCCGGCTCCGTGGATGCCCACGAATCCGCCTCCGGACTCGAGCCATGCCTTGAAGCCCCGTTTCTGCTCCTCGTTCAGCGTGTCGCCGCTCGTGTTATGCCAGATCGTCGCCGAGAAGCGGGCGAGCTGCTCGGCGTTGAAGACGGCTCCGTTCTCGGTATGGAAGATCGACCAGCCGCGCCGCGCCGCGATCTCCTCTACCCGCTCAAGCCCGGCCGGGATCGCTTCTTCGTGGCGGAAGCCATTGGTCTTCGTGAAGACGAGCAGCGCAGGGCCGCCCAGATCCGAGGGAAGCTCCGGCGGCTTCGTCTCGTAGATATGGGCAGGAAAGAACGCGCGCCAGGGATTGCATCCGAGCAGGCTCGTCATCGCGAGCAGCGGGATGAGTCCCGCGATGAATCGGCTCCGTCGTTTCGTCACTTGGCATCTCTCCTCGAGGTGGCGTTGGGAATCGGTCGAACGGAATGCCAGGCCCGGCTCCGGGCCGAGCGTTCGATGGCGTCGAGCACTCGTTGATTCCGGACGCCATCCTCGAAATCCGGTCGAGCCGGCTCGCGCGCGGCGAAGGCGCGGATGAAGTCGACGATCGTATGCGTGAACGTGTGCTCGTAGCCCAGGATGTGGCCCGGCGGCCACCAGGCATCCACGTAGGGGTGGCTCGGATCGGTCGCGAGGATCGTCCGGAATCCGCTCTCCGGTCCGTTCTCTTCATAGACTTCGAGCTCGTTCATCCGCTCGAGGTCGAAGGCGAGGCTTCCGCGGCTCCCGTTGATCTCGAAGCGGTTGTGGTTCTTGCGGCCGGGCGCGAAGCGCGAGGCCTCGATCGTGCCGATGGCGCCGTTCTCGAAGCGCAGGAGCGCGAGGGCCGCATCGTCGACATCGACGGGGGCGCGCCCCGCTCCGTCCTCGAGCGGACGTTCCTTCACGAAGGTCTCGAGCATTCCGCTCACCTCGTCGATCTCTCCCACGAGATGACGCGCGAGGTCGATCGAGTGGGCGCCGAGATCCCCCAGCGCGCCGCTTCCAGCTCGCGACTTGTCGAGGCGCCAGACGCGCGGGAACTCCGGGTCGACGATCCAGTCCTGCAGATAGGTCCCACGGAAATGATGGATGCGTCCCAGACGTCCTGCCTCGATCATGCGCCGGGCGAGGGCGACGGCCGGGGCACGTCGATAGTTGTGACACACCATGTGGAGGACGCCGGCTTCCCGCGCGGCCTCGAGCATCTGCTCCGCCTCGTCCAGCGTATTGGCGAGCGGCTTCTCGCAGAGGATCGCCTTGCCCGCACGGGCCGCGGCTACGGCGATGTCCCGATGGGAGTCACCGGGCGTACAGATGTCGATGACATCGATGTCGTCTCGAGAGAGGACCTGCTCCCAGGAGGTCGAATGCTCCTCGAATCCCAAGCGATCCGCGGCCTCGCGGACAGCGCTTTCGCCGCGACCGCAGACGACCTGGAGCACGGGACGGGCCGGCAGATCGAAGAAGTGCGCGGCCTGGCGCCAGGCATTGGAGTGGGCGCGTCCCATGAACTGGTAGCCGATCAGGGCGACATGGATCGTCTTCGTCATCGTGTCATGGACTCCGAGCTAGCTCCGATAGGCCTGGCGACCGATCCCCTGGACCGGGATCCCCTGGGCGGGAAGGACGTGTTGCTGCAGCGCCGCCATGGAAGCGGCGGCCCGGTCGATATGGCGCGCGAAGGCGATCGAGCCCTTCAGGATCGGGAGCAGGGCGTCCCGATCCTGGGTGCGCGCGGCCGGGTACTCGTGCTCCACGATGAGCGGCGTCCGCTCGACGTCGAGATCGAGCAGCTCGCGTGCGGCCAGCTGGTGATCGAGCCAGTCGACGGTCCGATTCTGGAGGTAGGCGAGCGGATCGTGGCGGGCGGTGCCGGGAAGCTCGTGCTCGCAGATCGCGGTCTGCTTCTGCCAGGCATGCGCCTGATCGGCCGGGTGCTTCGAGGGTCTTCCATCCACCCAATCGCCGCGTTCGATGGTCTGTCCACCGTAGCCCCAGGTCGAGATGCCCTTCGAGTCGATCACCTGCCCTTTCACGTGGAAGCCCGAGATCAGGAACGCATAGCCCTCGTCGCGGAGCAGCTGGAAGATCGACCGCGTGTCCTGTCCCATCAGGATCGCATGGGAGGGGTCGTAGTGGACGCGCAGCTGGTCGCCGAGACCGTGACGCTCGCAGACGCGATGCAACGCGATCCACAGGCCCGGTGTGTAGGCGATGTTGTTGTGGAAGCTGTCGCCCGTCGTCCAGCCCGGCATAGGGCATTGCTCGATGCGGTACTCGAGACCGCGGGCCCTGGCCTCACGCAGCAACGGAATGAAGGAGGTCTCGAAGTCGACCAGGTTCTCCTCCATCGAGAGCTTCTGGTTGCGTCCCACGAAGCCGCAGACCGCCGGGGCTCCGAGCAGCACTGCGGCGTCGAAGACCCGCAGCATCAGGTCGTGCTTCTGTCGGCGCAGCGCCGGGTCTTCGTGGAGCATGTTGTCGAAGTAGCCGAGGTCGGCGATCCCGACGCCCGACGCCCGGACGGCGGCCTCGATCCGCGAGGCGCGCGCCTGGGTGAAAGGCTCGCGAAGATCGAGCGTATTGGCCACCGGGTCCAGCATGGCCTCGGCGGGTACATCACTCTGTGTCGGATGCAATGCCGAGGCGAGCTGGATGCAATCGGCGTCGAGCGCCGAAGCGAAGTCCAGCCACTCCTCGATCGCGAGATCCGGATCCGGATCCCGCAGGTCGCGCGGGGTCAGCTCCTGCAACGCAGCCGTCAGCACGCCGACGGGCATGAAGTGCGGCTCGAAGCTCTCGATGGGCATCGTCGACTCCTTCTCGCGCGTCAGCTCGCGCGTTCCTGGGGAGCCCTTCGCTCCCACTCGGTCTTCATGAAGACGAGCCCTTCCTGGCTGAGCTTCTCTTCGTCCTCGAACATGGAGCGCCAGATCCGGGTCGCGGCGGCGAGACTCGGCAAGGCCTGACCGAAGGCCTCGATCGTCAGCCAGCCGTCGTAGCCGATGCGCCGCAGCGCATCGAAGCTCTCGGCCCAGCGCACCTGCCCCTGTCCCGGCGTGCTCCGGTCGGACTCCGAGATGTGGACGTGGGTGATCTCGTGGCCGGCAGCGAGAATGGCAGCCGCCGGATCCTTCTCCTCGATATGTGCATGGAAGGTGTCGTAGTGGACACCGACATTGGCGCGATCCACTTCGCGCACGAAGCGCACGGTGTCCGCGGTGCAGTTCAGCAGGTAGATCTCGAAGCGGTTGAGGAACTCGAGGGTGAGCGAGATCCCGCTCCGGGCCGCATGGTCCGCCGCCTGTCGGATCACGTCGACGCCTCGATCCCATTCCTCCGAGGTGGGCCCAGCTCCACTGAATCGACCCAGGGCCGCGTAGAGAGGACCTGCGAGCAGGGAGGCGCCGACGGCCTCGGCGCAGTCGATCGTCTGCTCGAGACCGGCAAGGGCCGCTGCCCGCACGGATGCGTCGTTCGAGATCGGGTCCTCTTCAACGCTGCGGACGTTCACTGCGGTGCGTTCGAGGCCGATCTCGTCGAGGCGCCGACCCAACACCGAGAGCCGCTCGGGTGTCGCGCCCATCAAGGGCAGCTCCACGCCGTCGAATCCCATCTGCTTCAAACGCGCGTAGAGCGGCAGCCATTGCTCGAGCGTGGGATCGTCCGTCCACAGCAGGAGGTTCATTCCGTACTTCATGAGGAGGCTCCCCCGCGCGTTCGATCGATGACGTTTCGGACCCGGTTCTCGAGCATCTCCTGATGTCCCGATCGGGGCCGCGGCTCGTGCTGGCCCTCGTGCACGAGTCTCCAGAGCGTCTCGAGATCGTGCTTCCCGTCGAGGATGGTTCGACCCAGCGTCTGATCCCATCCCGCATAGCGTGCGTCCACGAAATCCATGAGCGATCGATCCTCGATGAGGCTTGCTGCGCACTCGAGCGAGCGCGCCATCGTGTCCATGCCGCCGACGTGGGCGTGGAAGAGATCGATCGGCTCGAGGCTCTGTCGACGCAGCTTGGCGTCGAAGTTGAATCCGCCGGTCGCGAGACCTCCGCCGCGCAGGATCTCGTAGAGGGCGAGTGTCATCTCTTCGACGCTATTCGGGAACTGGTCCGTATCCCATCCGTTCTGCGGATCACCGCGATTGGCGTCGACGCTGCCGAAGAGACCGCAGGCGAGGGCCGTTGCGATCTCGTGCTGGAAGCTATGGCCTGCGAGGGTCGCGTGATTGACCTCGATGTTGACCTTGATCTCCTTCTCGAGACCATGGCGCTGCAAGAAGCCGTGGACCGTCGCCACGTCGTGATCGTACTGGTGCTTCGTGGGCTCGTGTGGCTTGGGCTCAATCAGCAGCGTGCCCTCGAACCCGATGCGGTGCTTGTGCTCGACGATCATCTGCATGAAGCGGCCCAGCTGGTTTGTCTCCCGCCGAAGGTCCGTATTGAGGAGGGTTTCGTAGCCTTCACGACCGCCCCACATGACGTAGTTGGCGCCGTCGAGACGGTGCGTGAGCTCGAGGCAATGCTTGACCTGTGCGGCCGCGTAGGCGAAGACCTCGGGATCGGGATTGGTTGCGGCGCCGGCGGCATAACGTGGGTGGCCGAAGAGGTTGGCCGTGCCCCAGAGCAGCCGGAGCCCGGTCTCCTGCATGCGCTGCTCGATGCGTTCGCCGAGCCGGTCGAGGGACAGGCAGCTCTCTCGAAAGCTCGTGCCTTCGGGTGCGACGTCCCGGTCGTGGAAGCAGAAGAAGGGCACCCCGAGCTTCGAGAAGAACTCGAAGGCGACGTCGGTCTTGTACTCGGCCTGCTCGAGGGGATCGCGATGCCCCGCCAGCCAGGGCCTCCCGAAGACGCCTTCCCCGAAGACGTCGTCTCCCGGCCAGCAGAAGGTGTGCCAGTAGCAGACGGCGAGCCGCAGGTGGTCCTCCATCCGCTTGCCGAGGATCAGGCGGTCGGCCTCGTAATGTCGGAAGGCGAGGTCGTTATCGCTCTCCGGACCCTCGAACTCGATCGTCTGGATGTCTGGAAAGAAGGGCTCGTTCATGAATCGATCTCCTGATCGGGAAGAGAAGGACGGAGCAGGGGAAAGGACTCGCGCAGATCCCGATACAGCGCTCGGAACCGGGGCAGACGCTCTCGGGCATGATCCACCAGCCTCGGGTCGGGCTCGGCCACGAAATCTTCCGGCGGCGGTGCGCAGACGCTGTCGAGCGATGCCCCCGTCACGCCGAGCAGCGCGAGCCGCGCTGCCCCGAGCGCGGGGCCGACCTCTCCTCCGCGTCGATAGACGAGCGGTCTCTCGAGCGCGCTCGCGAGGATCTCGCCCCAGAGCGGACTGCGCGCGCCTCCGCCGATGACCGAGACGCTCTCGATCTCGCTGCCGGCCTCCAACAGGACCCGCTGGGCGTCCGCGAACGCGAAGGCCACGCCTTCGAGCACTGCGCGCGTGAGGGTGGCCCGGCTCGTCGAGTGATCGAGTCCGATCAGCACGCCCGTGGCGTGGGGGTCGTTATGCGGCGTGCGCTCGCCCGAGAGATAGGGGAGGAAGAGGATCCGTTCGCTCGGGCGCCGTTCATGCACGACCTCCTCGAGCAGCGTGGCCTCGTCGACCGCGCCCGTCAGCTTGCGGACCCAGGACAGGCAGCTCGCCGCCGAGAGCAGCACCGACATCTGATGCCAGGTCCCGGGAAGGCAATGGCAGAAGGCATGGACCGCCTCGGCGGGATTGGGTCGGAAGCGATCGCCCGCGACGAAGTAGACGCCGGAGGTCCCGAGCGAGAGAAAGGCCTGCCCGGGCTCGACGACACCGGCGCCGATCGCTCCGGCGGCCTGATCGCCCGCGCCGCCGACGACCGGAACGCGCTCGCAGCCCCAGTCTCGCGCGAGCTCCGATCGCAGCATGCCCGTCGTCTCCGGGCCTTCGAAGAGGCTGGGCATCGCCGCCAGGGAGAGCCCGCAGGCCTCGAGCATCTCGACCGACCATCGTCGCTGTGCGACGTCGAGCCAGAGCGTGCCGGAAGCGTCCGAGGGATCCGTGGCATGTTCGCCGGTCAGTTGCAGCCGCAGATAGTCCTTGGGCAGCAGGACCTTAGCGATCCGCGCGTGGAGATCGGGCTCGTGCTCGCGCACCCACGCGATCTTCGGCGCGGTGAAGCCCGGCATCGCGAGGTTTCCCGTGATCTCGCGGGAGCGGGGCACCGCGCGCTCGAGCGCCACGCATTGCGCCTGGCTGCGTCCATCATTCCAGAGGATGGCGGGTCGCAAGGGGCGATCCGAGGCATCGAGCAGCGTGGCGCCGTGCATCTGACCGCTGAGCCCGATCGCCTGAAGACTCCGCAGGCCACCCTGGATCTGGGAAGAGGCGGCCTGGACAGCCTGATGCGTCGCGCGCCACCACGCATCGGGATCCTGCTCGGACCACAGGGGATGCGGTTGCTGCACCTCGAGCCGCGCACTGGCCTGAGCGAGGATGCTTCCCTGCGGATCGAGGACCAGGGCCTTGACGGAAGACGTGCCGAGGTCGATTCCTAGGAACATGATTCCGCGGTCGACGCTCTCTCTACGAGAGTCGTTTCGAGGATCCGGTGCGCGGGCGCAACGACGCGTCCCTCCAGCGTGTCGACCAGCATGCGCGTGGCCTCGCGTGCGATCAGCGCCGTGGGCTGATGAATCGTCGTGAGCGGCGGCCAGACCTGGTGGGCGAGATCGACGTCGTCGAAGCCCGCGACCGAGAGTGTGTGGGGCACGTGGATCCCGGCCTCATGGGCCGCCGAGAGGACGCCGGCCGCCATGTCGTCGTTGCAGGCGAAGACCGCCGTGGGGTGGGCTCTCTCGGTGGCGAGTCGAGCCATCAGCTTCCGGCCGCAGGCGAGTCCCGACTCGAACGAGAAATCGCCCTGCAAGACGTCCGCCTCGCAGAGGGAGAGATCGGACTCGTGCAGGGCGGCCTCGAAGCCGGCACGCCGGTCCTGGCTCGAACGCTGCTCGGCACCGCCGGCGACGAAGGCGATGCGCTCGTGACCGAGGGATGCCAGATACCGGCCCATCGCGCGTGCGCCTTCGAAATCACTCGCGCTGACCGTCGGCTCGGCGCCCTCCCGATGGGTCGGCGAGATCCGGACGCACGGGATGCCACGCTCGGCGGCATCCGCCGTGAGCTCGGGATCATCCCCGCACGGAGGCGTCAGGATCAGGCCATCGACACTCCCCTGCTCGAGGATGTGGCGGAGCAGCTTGCGGTCCTGCTCCGAGTCCGGCTGGAAGGGATGCATCAGGATCTCGTAGTCGTGGGCGCGCGCCTCTTCGATCGCGCCGCGCTGGATGTCGTTGAGCCAGTTCCAGCTCCGGTTGTGGTAGACGACGCCGAGCACGAACGAGCGGCAATGGGCCAGGCGCCGCGCCGCCATGTTGGGCACGTAGTCCAGCTCCTGGATGGCGGCCTGGACCCTCGCGGCCGTCGAGGCGGCGACCCGGGCCTCGCCGTTGGCCACCCGCGAGGCGGTCTTGATCGAGACGCCCGCGCGCGCGGCGACCTCTCGGAGTGTGCTGGGACGTGCTTTCAAGGGGGGACCTCGTCGCAGGAGGCAACTCACAGGTGGCATTCAGCCATGAACTCTGGAAAGCTGGCCCGACTATGACAGCGTTGTCATGCGCTCGTCAAGAGTCTCTCTGCTCGAGCGCGGCCTTCTGGCCCGGCGGGCGAGGCGACACAACGGGATGCAAGGGGGCGATCGTGGCGCGATGGATGGTCTTGGGAGCACGGGTCGGCTCGATGCTCGCGTTGGCGTGCTCGAGCTCGACGTCGGAGTCTCCCGCCCTCGAGGTCGCGCGGAGCCGCTCTTCTGCGGCCGAACGCGAGTGGCGCACCTACCTCGGCGATCCGGCCTCGACCCAATCGTCGCCCCTGGTCGAGATCCATCCGGGCAACGTCGGCACGCTCGAGACGGCGTGGACCTATGACGCGGGCGGGGTGAGTGCCGAGTGGACCTCGCAGATCCAGTTCAATCCCCTGATCGTGAAGGGCGTGCTCTACGGGGGATCTCCGTCTTTGCGGCTCTTCGCGCTCGATGCAGCGAACGGCCAGGAGATCTGGGGCTTCCAGCCAGACGTCGAGGTCGGATTGGTGACGACGAGCCGGGGGGCCGCCTATTGGAGCGATGGCGCCGCGGAACGGATCTTCTTTGGTGCAGGCCCCTATCTCTACTCCGTTGACGCACGGCTCGGGACTCCGGACGCGGCCTTCGGCGAGCAGGGCCGGATCGATCTTCGAGAGGGGCTCGGTCGCGATCTCGTCGACGATGGCATGGGCGTCATCGCCTCGACGCCGCCTGCCATCTTCGAAGACCTGATCCTGATGGGGGGTCGCGTCGGAGAGGGCGAGGGCGCAGCGCCGGGCCATGTGCGCGCCTTCGATGCGCGCACGGGTCGGATGGCGTGGATCTTTCATACGATCCCGCTTCCCGGAGAGGTCGGTCACGAGACCTGGCCGCAGGACGCCTGGAAGACGGCGGGCGGGGCCAATGCCTGGGCCGGAATCAGCATCGATGCGGAGCGCGGAATCGCCTTCGTGCCCACCGGCTCGGCGACGCCCGACTTCTTCGGAGGCGATCGTCAGGGCGACAATCTCTTCGCGAACAGCCTCCTCGCGCTCGACGCCCGGACCGGCGAGCTTCGCTGGCACTATCAGGTCGTGCGCCACGACATCTGGGATCGCGACCTGCCCTCTCCTCCGAACCTCGTGGAGATCGAGCGCGATGGGCGGCGGGTGCCGGCCGTAGCCCAGGTCACGAAGACGGGACATACCTTCCTCTTCGATCGCGAGACCGGCGAGCCGCTCTTCCCGATTCGAGAGGAGGCGGTAGAAGGCGATGCGGTCCCGGGCGAGTGGGTGGCCCGCTCGCAGCCGATTCCCGTGTTGCCGCTGCCCTTCGTGCGTCAGGCCTTCTCGCTCGATCTCGTGACGGATCGCTCGCCCGAGGCTCGGGAGAGCGTCCTGCAGCGAATCGAGACGATGCGCTACGGCTCGCTCTTCATGCCCGCGAGAGGAGAGGGCACGATCGAGTATCCGGGAATCGACGGCGGGGCCGAGTGGGGCGGCGCCGCCTGGGACGCGGAGAGCGGGCTGCTCTACGTGAACGCCAACCAAGTTCCCTGGATCCTGCAGATGGTCGAGGTCGCTGAAGAGTCGAGCGCCCTCGGTCAGGGCTATGTCATGGCCTGCAGCGGATGCCATGGGCTCGACATGCGCGGCGACGGCGTCACGGTGCCGAGTCTGCTCGACGTCGAAGAGCGCATGGGGTTCCTCGACGTCTACCGCGTCACGCGAAATGGTCGGGGCCGCATGCCGGCGATGGGCGGCATGATGAAGTGGTGGCAGTCGGCCGCGATCGCCTGGTTCGTCTATCGCGCCGACGAAGAAGACGCCCCCTCCCATTGGGCCACGCTCGAAGGGCCGAAGCGCTTCATCAATGCGGGCTACCAGAAGCTCGTCGACCTCGATCAGCTGCCGGGGACCCGCCCGCCCTGGGGCACCCTGACGGCGATCGACCTGTCCTCGGGCCAACATCGTTGGCAGATCCCATTGGGCGACTACCCGCAGATCCTGGCCGCCGGCGAGTCCGGGCTCGGCGCCGAGAGCTACGGCGGGCCGCTCGTCACAGCGGGGGGCCTGCTCTTCATCGCCGGAACGCCCGACGCGCGATTTCGTGCCTTCGACAAGACGACGGGCGATCTGCTCTGGGAGACGGATCTGCCCCATGCGGCCTATGCCACCCCGGCCACCTACGAGGCGGCGGGGCGTCAGTACGTCGTGATCGCAGCGGGCGGCGGAAAGTTCAACCAGCCCTCTGGCAGCCTCTACCGGGCCTTTGCCCTGCCCGCTGCGCCCGCTGCGGTCGAAAGATGATCCGGGCGATCCCTACGCGTGAAGATTCTCGTTAGTCGGCGTTCGGAGCCGACTGCCGCAGGATCTGGGCGCGGACCTCATCCGTGAGGCTCGTCGCCTTCTGTGCGTAGTCTGCGGGCAGAAGGTCCGGATGCGCGTCCAGCCACGCGAGCGCGGCCTCCTCGTCGCGTGCCGACCAGCGCTGCAGGATTAGGGATGTCGTTCCCCATCGCTCGATCTCGTCCGCCTTCGGCAGTAAGGTGCTCAGGGATGGCGGTCGGATCAGAGTCGACCCGGACGGCGAGTTTCGGCGCATCGCCGACCTCGTGCCTGGACTGCCGGTTCGCTTCGGCCTCGGCTATGCCTACGCGAGCGAATCGCTACCGGTCTCGCCCAACCACGATGCGCTGTTCTGGGGCGTGCCGACGCGCCTTCGACTCTCTGAGAGCGACCGCTCTGACTTAGAGCCGGACCCCGTAGATCCGCGCCGGCGTGTCCTGCAGGACCTTTCTCACGGTCTCCTCGGGCACGTTGTCGAGCGCGGCGTCCGCGTAATCTGCCGGATGCACGGCCGAGCTGTTCGGGCTCGGGTACTGGGAAGTCGGATGCGGATAGTCGGTCTCCCACATCAGGTTGTTCGGGAACTCCTTCAGGGCCGCATCGATCCCCCGCTTCTCGAACCAGAACGAGCCGTAGACCTGGCGCTTGAAGTATTCCGACGGCAGCAGGTCGTACTCGGGATGCTCCTTGCGAACGTGGCCGTTCGTCCACTGCCAGTCGAACGTTTCGAGCACGCCCGAGAGCCAGCCCACGCCGCTCTCGACCGAGACGAAGTCGAGCTTCGGGAAGCGGGCGCAAACGCCTCCGAAGAGCAGATTCGCGAGGCAATTCTGGTTGTCGAGGAGTGCGAGAGAGCCGCCGCGGGAGAAGTTCGCCTTCGTCCCCATCGATGCAGAGTCGTTCATGATGTCGCTGATGTCGCCCGAGCCGATGTGGAAGCTGATCGAGAGGCCGGCGTCCTGGGTGGCCGCCCAGACCGGATCCCAGTGCTTGTGCGCGAGCGGCGGCTGACCAAACGTCTCCGGTCGGCTGCCGAACAGCACGGCGCGATGGCCCTTCGCGGCAGATCGCTGGATCTCCTTGACGGACTGCTCGACGTCCCAGAAGGGCAACGCGATCACCGGCAACAAGCGGTTCGAGTCCGCGCTCGCCCAATCGACGAGGAAATCGTTGTAGGCCCGAACGCACTCGAGCATCAACGCCGGCTCCTTGAGCCGCAGGAAACCGCCGGACCCGAAGCCGCCGAGGTTCGGGTAGAGGACCATCGCATAGATGCCCTCTTCGTCCATCAGCTTCAGTCGGGCGTGCGCGTCGTAGGACGCCTTCGGGATGTCGTCGTAGCCCATCGGAACGTTCGGGAACGTGTCATGGTGCCCCGCCAGCGTATAGAAGCCGGGGCCGCCGGCGGGCTGATCGCCGATGAACCACATGTCCCGGCCTTCGATCCGCCGGATATGGGGCACATTGTTGCCCCACTTGCTCGAGACGCGCGCGGTCCAGACGTCCGCCGGCTCGGTGATGTGGGTGTCGACGTCGATCACCTTGTAACGATCGAAGAACTTCCTGGTCATGCCTTCCCCTGCTTCGGTTTTGAGCGCCCCGTCGGCACGCGCTTGCACGTATTGACGACCAGACATTAGCCGCCGCTCCGGGTCCGACCAGTGATCGGAAATGATCAGGCCCAGAGAGAGACCGATCCTAGAGATCGAGCCGACTCGCTCGGGATCACGAAGGCAAGCGATGCTCGAGGGTGCGCTCCGCCACCACGACTCGCGCCGGCGTGGTCGGCGCGAGCCCATCGCTCCGACTCGCGAAATAACGGGTCTCGAGATCGCGCTCGCTCCCGTGCTCGCGAATCGAGAAGCCGCAGCGAGTCAGCAAGGCTTCGAAGTCCGCGGGACGCCAGGGCGGATGCATCGGCTCGTCGGATTGCCCGAGGCGCTCGCGGAGCGACCGCAGGTAGGCCGCCTGCGCATCGGAAAGGGGAACATCGCAGGCGTAGTTGAGCACGAGCCGACTGCCTTCGGCGGCGAGCCCTGCGATGTCGCGAAGAGTCGACTCGATCGCCGTCGCGGAGAGATACGGCAGCGTGTTCATCCAGGAGAAGACGGTGCGCCGTAGC
>JANNQH010000573.1:0-2067 GCA_031400655.1 Deltaproteobacteria bacterium
GGATACGCACGAGGTGGGCACGGGTCCACAATCGATTCGCGTGCCGCTCGGGGAAGCGTCACGCCTTCACTGCCGCTCTTGCAGAAAACGCTGGATCGCGCCGAGGTACCGTGGCGACAGGTCGAGCGTGTTGTGGCCGGCGCCCGGGACGACCTCGATGCGCACCTGGCCGGGCGCGAACGCGGCGGCGAGCTCCTCGGAGCGCGAGCGGGCAATGATCTCGTCCTCCGACGCAATCACGATCAGAACGGGTGCCTGGATGCGCGGGGCGAGGCCCGCCGACTCGTAGCGGTCCCTCAGCAGCAGGCCTACCGGCAGCCAGGCGAGATGCTCCCGCGCCACGTTGACCAGGCTGTCATAGGCCGTCACCAGCACCAGTCGTTCCACCGCTCGCTCGCTGGCGAGGGCCACCGCCACGCCGCTGCCGAGGCTGCGTCCCAATACCGCAATGTCGGGGTGCGCCTCGCGTACGCGGTCGAAAATCGCGAGTGCATCGGCCCGCAGCCCGGCCTCGGTCGGCTGCCCCGTGCTGCCGCCATAGCCGCGGTAGTTCACGAGGAACAGCGAGTGCTCGGGAAACGCACCGGAGAAGGTCTTGATGTTGCGCGCCACGTCCTCGGCATTGCCGCCGAAGTAGATGAGCGCCTGTGGGCGATCGCGCGCCACGTGCCAGACCTTGATCCGTTCCCCGTCGCTGTCCAACCATAACGTCTGGGCGCCCGCGTGCTGTGTCTCGGGCACCGGAAAGTAGATCAGCGCGCGCTGCGTCACGTATACCCAGGTGACGAGCCCGAGATAGGCGAGGATGGCTAGAGACAGCAGGGTTCGCATGGTCCGGTGCAAGTCTCGGTCAGGAGGGCGCAGAAGGCGAGTGGCACCTCATGGCTGCTCCGCTCGCGCGCCGCCTCGGCCATCGATACGTCGTCACGCTCATCGATCGCTCGGCGTCGTTCATCTTTCTATCGCGTCTCAGCGCGCGAACTCATCGACGCGCAGCACCGCGGCCCCGGTCACGCGACCCGCGCGCAATCGCGCAAGCGCCTCGTTGGCCTCGGACAGGCGAAAGACCTCGGTCTCGCAGCGCACGGGCACCTGCGGTGCGATGGCGAGGAATTCCCGCGCGTCGTCCCGCGTCAGGTTCGCGACGGATCGGATCAGGCGCTCCTCCCACAGGTCGCGATAGGCGAAGCTCGGGATGTCCAACATGTGAATGCCCGCGCAGGCGACCGTGCCGCCCCTGCCGACCGCGCGCAGCGCGCGGGGCACGAGACCTCCGTCGGGTGCGAAGAGGATCGCGCTCTCCAGCACGACCGGCGCCGGATCGTGCGAGCTTCCGACCCAGACGCAACCGAGCGAGCGAGCGAAGGCCTGGGCCTGGACGTCGTCTGGGCGGGTGAACGCGAAGACCTCGCGGCCCTCGAAGATCGCGACCTGGGCGATCAGATGAGCGGCGGCCCCGAAACCGTAGAGCCCGATCCGCGCCGCGGGGCCGGCCATGCGGAGGGCGTGGTAGCCGATCAGCCCGACGCCTAACATGGAAGCCGCTTCGACGTCGTCGTAGGCGTCCGGGATCGGGAAGCAGTAGCGGGCGTCGGCGACGCAGGCCTCTCCATAGCATCCGTCGACGTGGTAGCCTGTCAGGCCCCGGACGGGACCAGTTGACGCAATGGTCTTTACCGGCGGTGAAGAAGAGGCTGCTTTAAATTCATAGCCGCTATGTTCAATTCTTATATGACGGGTCGAGGCATCATGGATTATGAACATTTTGTCGTTGCAGCCGCGCGCGTAGTTGAATTCGTCGGTGTCGCCGTGCTTCTGATTGGCGCGCTCCTTGCTGCGGGAGCATTTGCGAGGCGTCTGCTGAACCGCGCCACTTTCCAGGACGCATACCATGCCTTGCGGGCTGACCTCGGCCGGGCGATCCTGCTCGGGCTCGAGTTGCTGGTCATAGCTGACATCATCGGTACCGTAGCCATCGAACCCACCTTGCAGAACCTCGGCGTGCTTGCCGTGATCGTGGCGATCCGGACTATCCTGAGCTTCGCGCTGGAACTGGAGGTGAGCGGC
>JANNQH010000574.1:0-2294 GCA_031400655.1 Deltaproteobacteria bacterium
GCCGAGCTCGCTCATGGTGGCACTCCTCGCAGAAGAATCGGGATGGGTGATACGGGCAGGTGTAGCTTAGCCGCGTCTCGAGGGGCACGACCAGTGATGGCCCTCCTGAGATGCGAGAGGATGTGAGCGGACCAGGGCGGACCGATCGGAAGGGACCGGGGGACCCGGTGGAGAGCCTCGCATCGCGGGCGTTGCCAGCGGGCTGCCGGTGGCGTCCGCGCGGCGGCTCGAGGACGAGGCGCGCGGGCTTCGTCCGGTGGTACGCTCGTCCGGCGCGGTCCCAATGGCCACCGCGCGCGAGGAGATGCGATGCCCGCCGCCGAATCCGACCCGACCGGACTCTCGCCCTCACCCCACGTGATCCGGAACGCCGTCGAGATCTCGATCCGGCTGGGCTCGATCGCGCTGCTGGTCGGATGGTGCCTGATGATCATCGCGCCCTTTCTCGGCATCGTCGTCTGGGCGCTGATCATCACGATCGCCCTGGACGACGGATACGAAAAGGTCTGCGACTGGCTGGGTGGGCGCCGGATCTGGGCCGCGATGTTGTATGTCGGTCTCGCGCTGCTCCTGATCTTCGGTCCGACCGTCCTGCTGTCGGAAACGCTCGTCTCCGCAGCGCAGGACTACGCTCATCGGTTGAAGGGGGGCGAGCTTGTCGTGCCGCCGCCGAACGCCGCCGTCCGTGATTTTCCCGTGATCGGGCCGATGGTCTACGACTCCTGGCTGCGCGCGAGTCAGAACCTCGGCGAGACCCTGTCTCGGCTTGCTCCGCAACTCAGACCGGTGTCGGGCTGGCTGCTCAAGACCGCCAGCAGCGTCGGGATCGGAATTCTCCAGCTCATCGCCTCGATCCTGATCGCCGGCGTCATGCTGGTCCGCAGCAAGCTGCGCGAGGAAGCGATCCAACAATTCGCCATCCGCATGGCCGGCCCCGTGCGCGGGCCCGAGCTCGCGAAACTGGCGCGTGCGACCGTGCGCAGCGTCGTACAGGGTATTCTCGGCGTCGCGGCACTGCAGGCGATCCTCGCGGGTACCGGATTCGTGGTCGCGGGAATTCCCGGTGCGGGGTTGTGGGCGCTGCTCGTGCTGGTCGCCGCGATCGTCCAGCTGCCCGTGATCCTGATCATGCTGATTCCGATCGTGATCGGGTTTTCGACGCTCTCCGGCGTCGCGGCGGGCGGGCTGATGGTGTGGTGCATGGCGGTCGGTCTGGTCGACAACGTGCTGAAGCCGATCTTGTTCGGACGCGGCGTCCGGGTCCCGATGCTCGTGATCTTCATGGGCGCGCTCGGCGGCATGTTGACGATGGGGATCATCGGCTTGTTCCTCGGGTCGGTCGTCCTGGCGGTCGGATTCGAGCTCTTCAAGGCCTGGCTGGCAGATGCGGATGGCGACGGGTCATCCCAGAGCCTGACATCGACCTCGGCAGCGGGGGCGATTTCGCGCATGTCCAGCTGACGCGCGCACCTGGAAGCCTGACCCGAGACCCGCCCAGGATGTTCAGGACACTCTGCGTCCGCTCCCTCGGCCCGACCCGGTTGCTGATATTCCCCTGGAACGGCACACTGGACAGGCGGGGTCCTTCGCAAATAGGGTTGATCGGAAGAATCGAGTCGAGTCCGGTCTCACTCTTCCAGGAAAGGCACGATCATGCGCATGCTTGTTGAGTTTGGACGGGCACGAGCCAGTCTGGTGGTCGCAGCGTTCATTCTCCTGCTCGCAGCGGGCTGTGCGAACAGACCGCAGCTCCGCACCGAGAGCGCCCCTGGCTTCGACTTCTCCCAGGTAACCACCTTTGCCTTCTTCGATGACTTGAGCACCAACCGCGCCGGTTATCACTCGCTGCTGACGCAGCAGCTGATGTTCTCGACGCAGCGGGAGATGGAAGTGCGCGGATTTCGCCGCGTAGAGAACACTGCCGATCCCGATCTGCTGATCAACTTCCACGCGGATGTTGCGGAAACGATCCGAGTGCGGAGCACGCCAAATTCTATGGCCGGCTCCCAGTTCTGGAATCATCGCCGCTCCATGTACGGTCCCTGGCCTGGCCATTCACGTTGGCCGCAGCAGACGCGCTGGCCGGGAGACCGGGTGGAAGTCACCCAGGAAACCCGGGGCGCGCTGAGCATCGACCTGGTCAATGCCCGCGGCAACATGCTGGTCTGGGAAGGCGTGGCAAGTAAGCGCTTGACCCAGCGGACGCTGAATGAGCTGGGGCCCGCGCTCGATTCGGCCGTGCACGATCTGTTCGCCCGCTTCCCCGTCGCGCCCTCTTTGTAACCGAGCCTGTG